>JAYTWO010000020.1:0-6007 GCA_043743415.1 Planctomycetota bacterium | reverse complement strand
GCGGACGCAATCGGCGTACTCTACGACTCAGCGTCTGATGTTTGCGCACGTTGCTCCAATTACCGATAGCTCGGAGACCTCTGTACCCCGAAGGGGTTTGACATCATAGCCCAGGGTCGCGACGCAGGATCGCACCCTGGGAAATGCTCACGGAAGCCCAACCATGAAGGGGTTGTCCACCCGCTCGCGACGTGGGGAACCCCTTCAGGGTTCGTGCTCGTGCAGGTGGCTCACCCAGGGTGCGCGACCTGCGGTCGCGACCCTGGGCTGTGATGTGTGACCCCGTTGGGGTGCAGAAGCCGACGACGGATGGATGAGTGAGTGATGGCGGGGAGGTTCACAGGCCAGGTGTTGCTTGAGACACCTTGATTCCGGCTGTCGTTCGCATTCACAAACTCGGCAGACCAGACAACGCCGTTTCATCAGGCCCAAGGGCGGATGCGTGTTCCAAATTCCCCACGTTCTGGCGAACGTGGCGACGGTCAATCTCACAGGGATTACCCGCGAGAATCCAACTCCACTGGGGCACAGACCTGCTCCATCAGCCAGGTGTTGAGGTCACGACAGAGGGCCAGTCGTGAGGCGGCCAGCGACTCCCAGGCAGTGACATCGCACCGTCCCCCGTGGATGTCCCAGCACTCGGCCAGCGATTCCGCGACCGCACTGTCTTCGCCAATCTCGGTGGCCAAATAAAGAGACTTATTATACGCCGCCTGTGCGGTGTGCGGTTCCGACGGCTCAAGTAAGGCGGGAGCAATCGCAATCCCCCCAGTGACCAGTCGCGATAGTGCGGGCAGCATCTGCAGCACCGCATCCGCAGCGGGCCCCACTCCGGCAATCCATATCCGCCGCTGGTGGATGCCGTACAGAGCCACCACTTCGCGGATGGCGATGGCGACCCGGTCCGCGTGTTGAGCGACCGTCGATCCGGATCGCAGCTGCACCTCGGCCCCGACGTAGTTGCGGTCGTTCAGGTCCGGGAACCAGTCGCGTAACGTGACTCCGGGAACCGCATCTGGTGAGAGCCAGATGACCAGCGGGTACTTGTAGCCGGTTTCATATCCGACCGGTCGGTACACGATGAGATCGCCCCATTCGTCCCAGTCCCAGTCGTCGTGCGACTGAGTGGACAGTGAGTCATTCCAGTGGTCGAGGAACTCCGGGGCCGACTCAGATTGGTCGTGCCAGAAGTAATCTTCCGAAAATGGTCCGTCAAGCACCCGGTGAGACCTCCTGTGGCAGAAACCCATTTCATGGACGTGTGATTTTGTTCCAGTCGAAGGGGATTGACTGGTTGGAACTCACTCACGCGATGCCTGCGTTGTCCTCACTACTGGAGACGATCTATTGGGGTCGTCCCGCCCGCACCATTTTAGTAGCCCCTTTCTTGTCTATTGAACTGAGCAATGTCTCCCAGGGAAACTTCTTCCCTGGGCAAGCGGTCGGCTTGATGTCGGTATGCCGGATGATCCCAGCGGTTCCGATCCGGCACTCGGTTCCCAGCGTGACCATTAGGTCACGCAGGGACTTCATCTGGGCGGCCGTGGGAGGTTCGTCGTCAAAGTTGCCCACGAGGCAGATCCCGATCCCTTGAGTGTTGTACTGGGAATTCCCGGCATGTGCCCCGTCACTCTGGTCCTTCCAACGGAAGGTGGCAGCGACTTCACCATCTTTCATCCCGTGGCCGTTGCCGATCAGAAAGTGATAGCCGATCCCGCGCCAGGGGGTTCCGGCGGCGTCCTTCCGCAGCTTGTGTGCGGCGTCGATGCTCTCCACGCTGCCCGTTTCGGTCGCGCTGTGGTGCAGGACGACGTACTTCCACTCGCGGAGATGGGTGATTCGCACGATTTTCGTGAAGGAGGTGTCAAGTTTCTCGCCCTCGGCACCACATCCGGAGGGGAAGATCGCGACAAACAGCAAGGCCCACAGACCCAGTCGTGACATCGAATCCTCCTCGCGTGACAGGAGATGTGACACAACGACACACCTATGCGATGGCTTTGTAGGAGTGAATGGTGAGACTGGTCAACAGGAATCTGGCCAATTCGAGGGCGACAGTCACAACGAATTGTCCGCAAGAACCGCAAGAATGGGTTGTAACGATTGTGCGGCCTCCGTGGGCATTACGGCCGTGTGTGCTGCGAATGTGCAGCGACTTGCCATCCGCTGGACTTCCGAGAAGATTCGGGTGGTGTGGCCCTCCGTGAGCCCAGAGGCACGTCGGGCCCGCCCGACGACGAACAGGCTGCGATCTCCATCGTGTCGAGTCATGGAACACTGCCCGTGAGTACCCCGGTTGAGCGTCTGCGTCCCCTGTTCTCGCCTGGTGAATTCGCCAGTGCGATCGATGTGGCTGTGGAGTTGCTCCAGTCTCATTTCGAGCAAGTCCTGGCGGGGCAAGGACCAGTGCAGCACTGGTCGCACCCGCTGGAGAAGATCGTGCGAGCGCGGCAGCGGCTGGACGAAGCCCCCGTCACGGCCCTGTCGACTTCCCGTCGCGTTCGCGCACTGATCGACGAGTGCCTCCAGAGTGGGCAGAACTTGCACCACCCGCATTACATCGGGCACCAGGTGCCGGGTCCGCTCCCGTTGGCGGGGGTGTTTGACGCCATCGGGACGATCACCAATCAGGTCATGGCCGTCTATGAAATGGGGCCGTGGGCGACGGCGGTCGAGCGGGCTTTAATCCAGCGGTTGGGCGAGGTGATCGGCCTGCCGACCGGAGAGTTTGCGGGGCTGATCACCAGTGGCGGGTCGATCGCCAACCTGACCGCATTGCTCACCGCTCGGAATGTGGTCCATGGGGAGAGCTGGAAAGGGGGAATGTCGGCACTCCCCACCCCGCCGGTGCTGCTGGTGCAGCAGGACGCTCACTACTGCATTGCCCGCTCGGCAGGAATCCTCGGCATGGGGACCAACCAAGTCGTCCGCGTCGGGCTCGATGACCAGCGCCGCATGTCTCCCCAGGCCCTCGAAGCCGAACTGCAATCGCATCAGGACCGCAAAATTCCCGTCACCGCTGTGGTGGCATGTGCGTGTGCGACGCCGATCGGGGCGTTTGACCCACTGGAGGAGATCGCGGATCTGTGCGAGCGGTTTGGCGTGTGGCTGCATGTCGATGCAGCTCATGGAGCGGCAGCAGCGTTCAGTGAGAAGTACCGCCATCTGGTGCGGGGCCTGGAGCGGGCGGACAGCTTGATTTGTGACGCGCACAAGATGATGCACGTGCCCGCGCTGTGCGCGTTCGTGTTTTACAAGCAGGCAGCACACCGGTTCGCGGCCTTCCAGCAGGACGCCCCGTATTTATTTGATCCTTCGGCCCCCGGCATGGCCGAGTACGACTGCGGGCTGATGACGCTGGAGTGTACGAAGCGGGCGGCTGCGTTTGGGGTGTGGGGGGTGTGGAGTACGTACGGGCCGGGGGTGTTTTCGGACTTGATTGACGCGACGTTCGGGCTGGCGGCGGAGGTGTGGCAGCAGTTGCAACGGGAGCCAGACTTTGAGGCCCCGTTCCGCCCGCAATGCAACATCCTGGTGTTCCGGTATGTGCCGGTGGGGGGAGAGACCTCGCAGTGGAATGATCTGAATCGGGAACTCCGCCGCCGATTGATCGAGTCGGGCGAGTTCTATGTGTCGCAGACGACGCTGGAGGGCGTGGCCTATCTGCGGATGACGGTCATCAACCCATTGACGACTCTGGCGACGGTCATGGCCTTGCTGAGCCGGATTCGCGAGATCGCCGTCGAGGTCTCCGCAGGAACTTAGGATCCTGTCAACGCTTCATGGAGGGGTTGCCGTCCTCGGGAGGGCGAGGCTCCTGCCGAGCCGCTCACGTGAGATGACCCGTCCCCTGGCTCGCGGCTCAGCAGGAGCTTCGCTCTCCCAGCGGGCAGGCCACAATCCCTACGGTAGCGCACAATCATGGGAACCACCCCGACAAGCGGGGTGGCGGGGAAACTCAATTCGCCCGCTTTTCTCACTCATGGATGTCAGCCGTGCATCCAGCGACTAGAAACATCGGGATCGTCAGTCACGACGACTCCCCACGGGATTTCTCGGCGTAGCGGTTCGGCTGGGAGGTGCGTGAAGTTTTGAAGAATGCGTCGCAAACGAAAAACCGCAAATTGACTTCGAAATTCGCCACCGGTATCGTTTCAGGGGACATCATTCACCGTCTCTTCATCATGCAGATGCGGCGTGAGTCGAAAGACATTCAAGGAAGACCAGACATGTTGGGCCAATTGGTCCCGGTCGGGGGCGGGGATCCCATTCCTCTCCTCAAGACACCGTTGCTCATCGGACGACGCAGTCGCTGCGATATCGTTCTCGATTTCCCCAATGTCTCCTCCCAACACTGTGAACTGGCCTTCATCAACGGGTTCTGGCAGATTCGGGACTTGGGCAGCAGCAACGGAATCAAGGTCAACGGCGAGCGGCTGGACACCAAGTTCCTTCAGCCGGGCGATTCGGTCACCATCGCCAAGCACAAGTTCACCATCCACTTTGCCCCCGGAGCCGCAGCTCCTCCGGAAGAGGAAGAAGACCCGTTCGCGATGAGCCTGCTCGAGAAGGCGGGGCTCGAGAAACGGCGCGACGACGCCCGACAGCACCGAAAATCGGCCCCCGCCGTGAAGCCCCCCAAGCCCAAGACCTTCTCCGCCGAAGAAGACGATGCGTCCCGCTGGATCACGGACGAGGAGTAACATTGGCCGACGACCAGAACCGCAAGATCCGTGTTCGGTTCCACAAGAACCGGGGCCACCGCACCCGTCAGGCCGACCTCACGCACCAGTCCCAGGACGATCTGGCCGACCTCCCCAGCGACGAACGCGTCTCCGGCAAAGGGGCTCAGACCCGCCACCGCACGGTGGTCGTCAAGTCCAGCGACTCCGAGGACGGAACCCACCGCAATATCGACTTAGTGGACTGCCAGCGCGGCCGCGTCCTGTGGGCCGTCGGGGCCAATCACAGCTGTGTGCAGATTGAGGATGGCCGGACGTTTGACTGCTCTGTCCGCCGGGTGTTACGCACTCTGCAGCGTGAGGCCCGCAACGTCATTGCCGCCGGGGATTGGGTCGTCTTCCGCTCCACGGATGGTGCGACCGGAGTCATCGAGCAGATCGAGCCTCGCACATCGACTCTCGCGCGTGGCGTGGGACGGACCTCGCAGATCATCGTCTCCAACGTCGACCAAGCGGCCATCGTCGCCTCCGCCTCCGACCCACCGCTCAAGCCCGCCCTCATCGACCGGTTCCTCGTCAGCTGCGAGGTCGGTGGCGTCAAGGGGATCGTCTGCATCAACAAGGCCGACTCGATCGACCCGGCCCGCCTGCAACCGCTGATCGGCCAGTACGCCCAACTCGGCTGTGAGGTCGTCTTAACAAGTGCCACGCGCGGCGACGGGATCGACCGCCTGCGGCAACTCATGAACGGCAAGGCCACCGTCCTCACCGGCCAAAGCGGCGTCGGCAAGTCGTCGCTGCTCAACGTCGTCCAGCCGGGACTCGGCCTTCGTACCGCGACCGTCAGCGAAGACACCGGCAAGGGACGGCACACCACCCGTGTGGCCGAACTCGTTCCGCTGACCAGCGGCGGCTGGGTCGTCGACACGCCGGGCATCCGCCAGTTCCAACTGTGGGCGGTGGAGTCGATCGATGTCGAAGCGTACTTCATCGAGTTCCGCCCGTTCGTGGCCTACTGCAAGTTCGCCGACTGCACACACACGCACGAGAAGGGCTGCGCGGTGCTTTCGGCGGTGTCGCAGGGGCTGATCTCGTCGCTGCGGTATGAGAGTTATACCCGCATCTTAAGTGGGGAAGCGGAGCGGTTGGATGAGGAGTCGTAGGCCAATCCCTCTTTCTGGTGAACCATGAGTCAGCCCGATCCAATGCCGATGAAGACTCGCATGAACCTCGAAAAGTTCGTGATGTACTCGGCACTTATTCTCCACGCGGGTAAGAATGAGGCGTCGCCCCCATAGTCGCCGTTTGCTCCGCAAACGAGCGCT
>JAYTWO010000019.1:0-10987 GCA_043743415.1 Planctomycetota bacterium | reverse complement strand
GTTGGCCGAGCAGATCATGGGGGCGGTCAACGGAGCGCGGAAGGGGCAGCTGATTAATGATTCCGAGGAGCCGGTGAGGGTGGCGGGGCACGAGTTTCTTAGAGCCGCGTTCGAGGCGGCCATCCAGAAAAGAATCGCAGCGGCTGAGGCCGCTTTTTCCCCCTCCGGAGGTCACGACGACCGATCCGGTGACGCACAAACCGGTCGTGAAGAAGATGCATAATAAGGAACAGTCTCGCAATAACACGAGTACTATAGTTCGTAAGACGGACTTCTAGTCCGTCTTTAATTGGACGGACTGGAAGTCCGTCCTACGGCGAACACCGGAATCTATTTCGGGACTGCTCCTAAAGGCTGAACCAAACCCCGACTCCCTACTTCTGGTACATCTGTTCATATCCCATTTTGAGAATTCGATTGACCCAGAGCGACTCTCGACTAGCATGGAGTGCAGACGCGATTCCCCGAGAAGAGGCCACACATGTCCCTGTCGAAGAAACCGAAAATCAGCCTGGATGGGGATGTCACCATCGTCGACTTCGGCGAGGAGTTGCGGCATCTCGGCGAAGACGTGATGCCTGCTGTCTCGCGCGTCGTGCATGAAGCGGGAGAAGCCCCGGTGCCGAAGGTGCTGCTCGACATGAAGTACGTGCAGTTCTTTGGCTCGTCGTTCATCGAAATCCTGTATCGACTGTGGCAGCAGATGCAGACGCGCGGGGGACAGTTTGTCATCTGCGGCCTGCATCTTTACTGTCTGGAAGTGCTGCAAGTGACGAACCTCGACAAGCTCTGGGTGATTTGCCCAGATCGCGAGGCGGGTCTGGCATTCCTCCGGGCGGATGTGCCGAAGAGTACTGCTGCTGCTGCTGCTCCGAAGAAGTAGACCTCCGCCTTCTGCCTGCCGAGACGGTGCCCCTTGGCCGCGACCCGTACCCGCCGCGACATGCCGACTGCTTCGATCGATCCGGCAAGCTCTCGCGACTGGTCGACGATCCTCCTGGCCGGTCTGATCGGGGCGAGGTTCTTCCTGCCGACGGAATCGGCTGCGGAGGGAGACACGCTGTGGCTGGTGGTGCTGACGCTGGCCTACTGTGCAGCGCAGCACTGGCTGCGCTGGCGGAACGGGGAGGGACCGCGTCCGCCTGACCGTGTGGATGCCGCGATGATTGTGCTGGTGGCCGCTCACCTCGTTTCCTCGGGAGCGATCGTGGCCGGGTCGGGGCAGAAGCGAGCGGCGATCAATGTGGCCTGGGAGTGGGTGTCGTCACTGCTGCTGTGGTTTGAATTTCGCAAGCGGTTCGAGAGCGGGCACGGCGGCACGTTGATTCGTACAGTATTGACGATCAGTGTGGTTCTCGCGGGATATGGCATCTGGCAGAATCAGGTCTGGTTCCAGGAGAACGCCCAGCTCGTCACGGAATGGGAAGCGATGCACCTGCGGAAGGCGGTGCTCACCTCCGCCGAGGCACTTCGCATGCAGGAGATCGCAGCCCAACTGGGTCGTGATTTTCAATCGGTGCAGGGCGGTGCCCAGCGGATGCTGATCGATCGGCTCCGCAGCAGCACGGAGCCGATGGGGTGCTTTGCGCTGGCGAACTCACTGGCGGGCGTGCTGGTCGTGGGGATCTGGTTGGCGCTGGCCAGCGGTCTGAGTGTGTCACGTGCCGGAGGAGTGCAAACCTGGGGGCTGCGGCTGATGCTGGTGGGAGTGTATGGCCTGCTCGCCGTGTGTCTGGTGATGACCAAGAGCCGCACGGCGTACCTCGGTCTGTTGGTGGCCGGGGGGGTATTCTGGTTTGTGCGGAGGACGGGCCAACGGTTTCGGTCGGGGATGATCGCAGCCTTCATGGTGGCCCTGGCGGGAATCACTTTGCTGTCGTTGGCCCTGCTCACGGGGTTGATCGATACTCAAGTCATCTCGGAGGCCCCGAAGTCGCTCAAGTACCGACTCGAATATTGGGCCGCCACTGCGCAGTTAATCCTGGACCACATCTGGCTGGGTGTCGGGCCGGGAAACTTTCGACCGAACTATCTGCATTACAAACTGGCCGGGGCGAGTGAGGAGATCCTCGACCCGCACAACCTGTTGTTGGATGTGTGGGCCAATGCGGGAGTGGTCGCGTGGGCGGGGCTGATGGCATTGCTCATCTGGGGAGTGCGGAGCGGATGGCGGGCTGTCGTGGCTGAGTCGGACTCATGTGTCATGGCTCGCCCGCTGCCGCTGTTGCGCTGGTCCGAAGGAGTTCTGTCTGCGCTAGCGGGTCCAGCGCTGGTGGTGGTGCAACAGGTGGCCTTCGGGGCGGGAGCGGATGGCCGGATGTGGGTGTTCCTCATCGCGAGTGCGTTCGTCGGAGGCTGGCTGACCTCGCTGTCAGCGGGGTTCCGGGTGGCTGCGGTGTGGGCGGGTTGGCTGGCGTTGTCTTTGCATCTGTGTGGAGCGGGAGGGATCGCGATGCCCGCGATCTTTCAGGTGTGGTCGCTGCTGCTGGCGTGTCTGGTGACCTCGCCCGCCCGTCTGAAGTCGGAGCCTGTGGCCATTCCGAAACCGAGCGGGGCCTCTCCGCTCGCGCTGCCGGTCTCGCTGGGACTGGCCATCGGGTGCGGCGTGCTGGGGCTGGTGTGCCTGCGAACTGCGTTGATTCCCAATACCCTGTGTCGGGCGGAGGTGTCCCTGGCTCTCGACACCATGGCACGCACGGGGAACCCCCGATTGGTCGAACGACAGCTCATCGCCGCCGCCGAGTTTGACACTCTGAACCCGGAGCCGTGGCTGTGGCTGCTGCAGCTGCGTGCCCAGTCGGAAGAGGGAGTGTTCTCAGAGGAGGCACAAGAGGCCGGCGAGGCGGCGTTCCTCCGCAACCCGGAGCACCCACTGACGTATGAGATCCTGGGGGATCTGTCGATGAAGGGAGAACCGGCCTCCCCCGAGTCGCTCGCGATTGCGATGAAGTGGTATCGCGAAGCCGCGAAGCGTTACCCGAACTCGGCCCGCATCTCCGCGTCACTGGCGCTGGCTCAACTTCGCGCGGGTCATCGTCAAGAGGCGGCGAAGCAGGCCCAACACGCCCTGCATCTCGACGACCTCAACCAGGCGGCGGGGCATGTCGATAAGGTTCTCTCGCCCGAGACGCGGAAGGCCCTGGAAGAGGCTGCCGCGCCGTAGCAAAAGTCGTCAGACTTCTGCCTGCCGGGTGAGTCGCCTTTCGCTCCGCGAAAGAGGACTCTGAAGATCATACGATTCGGCAGAATTCTTACGAATTCTGCGACACGCTTACTGCCGGTTGTTTGCCTGACCAGTCTGGGCATTTTGGCCTCGGTTGCCCGCCTGCAACACCTCGCGACCGCGACCGGTGTAGAAGTCGGACAGCTGGATCACAGCGGGGCCGAGCAGGAACAGGTACACGGCGGGGAGCAGACAGAGCACCGTTGGGAACAGCAGCTTGAAGGTGGCCGCACTGGCCTTCTGGTCCGTGCGTTGCCGCATGGTTTCCCGCATGCTGTCGGAGTAGTCGACGAGGGCTTCGCTCATGCTGGTGCCCATGCGGTCGGTCTGAATGATGAGGGAGGTGAAGGAGTGAACTTCGGGTACGTCGACCCGCTGGCTGAATCCCGTGAGGGCCTGATCGACCGAGCCGATGCGGGATTGCTCGGTGACGATCTTGAGTTCCTTGGCCAGGGCCGGATAGACGGGCTCCAGATCGCCCCCCACGCGGCCCAGCGCTTTGGGAACGGTCATCCCCTGGCTGACGCACATGTTGAGCAGGTCGAGCATATCCGGCATGCCGTTGCTGATCTCTTTGAGTCGCTTATCGGCCCTGCCGCGGACGATCAGAGTCGGGAGTGCCCAGCCGACCAGCGGCAGGAACACAATGGCAGAGATCAGCAGCGTCTCCAAGCGCGCCGGACCGAAGACCAGCATCAGCCCACAGAAGATGACTGGCAGGAAGATGCCGAGGTAGCGGATCGAGGCCAGATTGTGCCAGGCATGGCGTCCGTAGTAACCGGCGTTTTGCAGAGTGCGGGTCAGCTCTCGGCGACGATCGTCCGACTCCGGCAGCATCGACGCGAGTGTGGTCGTGACCGAGCCGAAGACCAGGTCACTGCCATCACCGAGTTCCATCTCTTCGATCGGTAGAGGAGTCGGTTCGGTCTTGGCTTTCTGGGCCTGACCGGAGGCGGTGACGTACCTGGCGTCCCAGATGCCTGAGCCAGCGAGCTTGTTGCCGAAGATGTGGGAGCGACCGGCCTCGGGAGTGGTTCGTGAGGTCGGGGCATCATCGTGAATCGAGGCGAATGAATCGCGCATCACGCGAGGTGGCGGGGAACTGGCCAACACGGGGGCAGGCGGCTCCGCTGGCTTTTGAGGTACGGGCGGGGGCGACAGGGGACTTGGTGCGACTTTACTGCTGCTGGACTTCGCCGGACGGCGGCGGATCGTGGGGTCGTCCTGACGTGAACGCCATGCCTTGTAGAGGATTCGGAGGACCAGGATCACCGACAGGGCGACCATCACAGGGACAATGGGAATGTTATTCATCGCCGGGTCCGTCAGTCTGAATGAGAATGCGATGCGTGGAAGAGATGTGCTGGGTGGGGGTGTCGTCTTTCGCTCCGCGAAAGATCGCCCTTTCGCGGAGCGAAACGCGACACTCCCAAGGGGTTACGACTGCTTGCTGGACGCGAGGACGCGCATCACCCACAGCGAGCCGATGATTTGCAGAATGATCGCCAGCACCGTCAAGCGGGCTGCCCAGGTGGAGTCCATCAGTTTCTGAAGGTAGTCGGGGTCACGGAAGATGAAGAACGTGATGATCGCCGGAGGCAAGGAGATCATCATGATGGCCACGGCTCGGCTGGCCGCTGTGGCGGCGGCGAGTCGGCCCTGGAACTGGATCCGGTCGCGGATGGTGGCCGAGAGACGCTGGAGCACGTGGATCAGGTCTCCACCCGTTTCGCGGTGGACGCCCAGAGCGGTCGCAAGCACGCTGGTGCTGATGAGGCCGGTGCGGATCGGCATGTCTTCCATCGCCTGATTGAACGGCAGCCCGAACGCGATGCGGTCGGTGCAGAGCCGGAGTTCTGCACCCAGCGGTGCGGGGGTGTCGTTCGCCACGACTTGCAGGCAGGCTTCCAGGCTGCGACCGGTTTTGGCCGCACGGGCCAGTTCGTCAATCATGGGGGGCATCTGGTTAAGCATGATCGTCTGGCGGCGGGAGCGCATGATGACGGCCACCACGATTGGCGCAATGAAGCCGAGAAAGGCGGCAATGGCCATCGAGATCGGGTCTTCTTGTGCGACGAACATCATACCGCCCAGAGCCACCCCGCTACACAGGCAGAGCGCGAGGACCATGCTCGGCGAGAGGCCGATGCCGGACTGAATCATCAGCAAATCGAACCACGAGTTGATGCGGTTGCCGACATCGTTGGAATCCTCCGTCGCGAAGGTCTCCTGCTGGCGCAAGATGCCTGCGAATTCGGGATGGTCGGTCAGCAGGTCAGTGGACATGTCGGCCTCGGGTGCGTGGAATAGGCTTCCAGCCTGTCATCATCAGTGGTTGACAGGCTGGAAGCCTATCCCACTCGTTCAGTCTCAGGAGAAGATCGACGTGGCATCGAAGCCCGACTTCAGTTCGCGAGCCGCGAACAGCCGGGGGTTGACATCGATGCCGCGAGCGGCGATGCGGCGCACGCACTGCGGCTCGTAACCGGTGGCGTAGAACGAACCGAGCATGCGGCCCGCTCCGTCCATCCCAGCCATGCGGTAGACGAAGATGTCTTCGATGTCGAACTCGCCGTTGGTCACACCGGTCAGCTCGGAGATGCGGATCACCTTGCGCTCCCCGCTGGCCAGACGGGCCACATGCAGGAAGATCTGGATCGCCGACGCGATGTACTGGCGGGCCACGCGCGTCGGAAGTTCGGCACCCGACAGGGCGATCATCAGTTCCAGACGTTGCAGGGCGTCACGAGTATCGTTGGCGTGGACGGTGCTCATCGAGCCGTCATGGCCGGTGTTCATGGCTTGCAGCATGTCGAGGACTTCGCCCCCGCGGGCTTCACCCACGATGATGCGGTCAGGTCGCATTCGCAGTGAGTTGCGGAGCAGGTCGCGAGGTGACACGACCCCTTTGCCTTCGACGTTCGACACACGAGTTTCGAGACCGACCACGTCCGCTTGTTGCAACTGGAGTTCTGCCGTTTCCTCGATCGTGACCACACGTTCTGATGCGGGGATGAACCGGCTCAGGTTGTTGAGCATCGTCGTCTTGCCCGCACCCGTACCACCCGACAGCAGCACGTTCATGCGTCCGCGCACGCACTGGACTAGGAATTCCGCCATCTCCGGGGCCAGGGTGCCCATGCGGACCATGTCCTCGAACTGCATAATCTTGGTCTTGAACCGGCGAATTGACAGCGTCGGTCCTCGCAGGGCCAGCGGCGGGATCACCGCATGCAGACGCGACCCGTCCTGCAGTTTCGCATCGACCATCGGGGCCGTTTCGTCGATGCGACGACCGGCCTGACCGACGAGCCGCTGAATGAAGTGCAACAGGTGGGCGTCATCGGCGAACTTCACATCGGTTCGCTCCAGCAGACCGTTGCGTTCCACGAACACCGTGTCGTATCCGTTGACCAGCACGTCGCTGATCTCGGGATCGTCCATCAACTCTTGGATCGGTCCGAAGCCGTAGATTTCGTCCATCAGCTCCTGGACCATCAGTTCGCGATCGCGCCCCGACAGATTGGCTTCCGGACGGGCCACGAGGTAAACCGCCAGCCCTTTGAGCTGCTTGCGGAATTCCTCATCACCCAGCTCGCCCGACTTCGACATGTCGATCGAGTCGACAATCTGGCGGTGCAACTTGGTCTTGAGCTGTTGGAATGTACGACGGTTGTCGATGCCCATGGCAGGTGGTCCTGTCAAACGATCGGAGGAGTTCATCGTCCGGGTTAGTGGCTGAGGAACAGTTTGAAGATGTACGGGTTGGTCGGCTCGGTGCGGTCGCCGCTCATCCAGGCGGCATCGTGCGTCGAAAGCAGAGCGGTGCGAGTCGCGATGACGGCGGGCTGTACGGTGATGTGCAGCTGATTCCCGCTGGCGTCTTCGATGGCGAGGAGGCGAATCCCCACCAGAGTGACGACGGCGGCTTGACCGAGTGTTCGTGTGGTGGTCTGGTGATCGGCGTAGAGACCGCAGATGCGGGTCTGGCCGATGAGTTTCTGGAGTTGGTCTTGCACCGGTCCCA
Organism: Planctomycetota bacterium; assembly: GCA_043743415.1. Taxonomy (GTDB): domain Bacteria; phylum Planctomycetota; class Planctomycetia; order Planctomycetales; family Planctomycetaceae; genus TH-plancto1. Next base: position 3,737 of record JAYTWO010000019.1, on the reverse strand, counting down.
CGAGGGCCGCGTCCGCGTCGAGGGTGTACGGTCCCTGATCGGTGCGGAACTCATCGCCGAAGTTCTGCAGGTGCTCAACGGTCCAACCGGTCTGAATTTGGCTGGCGACCTGGGCCTCGTGCAGTCCGGTGCCGATGTTGATCGTGAGGACATTGACCTTGGCAGCATCCTCCTGGTTGGCACTCGGCGCGGCGGTGTGCAACACGATCTCCGGAATCCCATCGGGACCAGCGGTCACTTCTCCCGTCCCCGCATCGTAGCCGTAGCGATCGGGTCCGAGACGCACCTCGATCTGACGTTGCCAGGTATCGATGCGGCGCGGATCAGCGTGGGAGTGGAGAATCGCCAAGGGCAGAGCGGGCACCGGGGAGCGGTCGTTCGGCTGCACGCCGATGATGCGATTGTCGACACTGGCTTCGGCGAACGCCTGGGCATCGCCGCTGGTTCTCCCGCTCGCAGTCCGAATCAACAGAGCGATTGGGTTGCCTTGACTTCTCAGGCGAGCGGCCTTCACCACGCAGGTGGTGGGGCGCTCGGTGTCGGCCACGAACTCGGCCTCGCCGGTGTCGGTCGACATCTCAATCGTGCCGATCTGGACATCCCCGTGTTCCCCGTCTTGCAGGTCCACGGCCGTCCCGACAGAAAAATTCTTCTGACCGATGGCGATGGCCGCCTCACGTGCCGGAGTGATGAGGTCCACCAACTTCGGATTCAGGCGGGCATCGGTCGCCAGCTGTCCGGCTCCGGCGAGAGCCGCCGCTTCGGCTGCGGCTTGGAGTTCGACCTGAGCCACATCCAGCCAGAGCCGGTCGAAGGCCAGCGCCAGGCAGGCTCCCACGACCAGCAGAGCTGCGGCCACAACCATGACGATGCTTCCGCGCCGAGGGCGTGGGAGCGAAGTCGGTCGGAGGGGTCGCAGTGGCAACACGGAAGGTCTCGTCATCACGAGTCAGAGGGTTCGGGATCGGAACCATTCCGATCCGCTTCCAGAGCAGTCATTCCAAGGCCACAGACCAGCCGCCAATCTGGAGTTCGGCGGGGTCTGTGGCGTGTTCACCAATTACGGGTTTCCATCAGGCGGGTCGTTTCCGGGAGCCGTTCCTCCGCCGCCAGTACCGGCTGCTCCGCTGCCGCCACCCGCGGCTCCGGTGGGGTCACCCCCAGCGGCCCCTTGTGGCACCGAGTAGAACCCGCCTCCATAGCCACCATAATCGTCGCTATTGGGATTCATCGGAATTGGTGGCGCTGGTCTGTTGCCAAAGTCCCCGCCGTAGCCACTGCTATTTGCGTAGGCGGCGGCTCGGTTGTAGTCAAAGCGCTCGATGGCGTACCGATCGCTCCGCAGACCGTCCTTGAAGGTCTGCAAGCGACGGCTGGCTCCCGAGAACAACTCCGTCACGGTCGGTCGCTTGTCGTCGCTCTTCTTCTCTTCAGGCGTCTTCAGACCCAGGATCTCATCGAAGTAGGCCCGGTCCTGATCGCGGAGGGCGAACTGGTTCTCGGCCTTGCCATCCGGCGTGTAGGTGAGAGTCATCTGTCCCTTCTGGCTGGCCAGCCGCAGGATGTTGGCGTGATCCGGGGTCATCTCCAGAGTGACTGTGTTCGCACCGCGGCTGCCTAAGACGGTGCCGGACGCATCCGCGTTCATCGCAATCACATGCACCCCCTTGAACAGGGTCATGATCATGCCGCCGTTCTTGGCCATATCGCGGTAGAATGCCGGAATAAAGAGGATGTCCACATGGTCGCCCGCTTTCACGAGTCCATCGACCGCAGCTGTGCCATCGGTGAGGGAGATCGTGACCGCTCGCATCCCCGTGCTGATATCCAGGGGGGGGCCCTCGTTCGGAGGGTAGAGATCAGTGGTGCTGATGGGCTGGGCGGCCTTGATCTTCGCCTTGACGACACGACCAATCAGGACGCGATCACTCTTGACGAGGTCGCGGCTCATCTTCGACTTGAGCATATTGCCGATCGCCAGGTGAGCTGCGGTGATCTTGGTGCCCGGTTCGAGGTCGGCGATGGCCATTGGCATATTGATCAGTGGATCGACCGGCGGGGTCTCATCGCGGGCCAGCAGCTTCTTGCCGACATAGGCCAGCACGAGGCCGCCGATAATCAGCAGCATCAGCAGGGTGAGCGTGGCGGGTGACAGACGTTTCACTTCAAGGTCTCCAGAAAGTTCCAGTCGTGTGTGTTCAGTGGGTGTGGGCAGTCACGATCCGTCGTCAGACTTCGTTCATTCCTTCGCCATGCGGGTTTCGCAGAGCAGGTCGCGGCCTTGCAGGCTATAGCCGATCAGCCACAGCAGATCGGGTGAGGCGGCCGCCATCGGAACCTCGACGGCCACGCTGACTTCGTCCCCGGTCTTGTCTCCGAGTTCGGCCTGCACTCGGACATGGGGCGCGAGCCGTCCGCCGAGCGAGAACCGGACTTCTTCCTCCACCGATTCGGCTGTGGCTCCGTAGACCCGCGCGGCCCGGGCTCCGGCCCGGCTGGCTTCGACCACATCCGCGCGGGCAAAGAACAACAGAGAAAACTCCAGCAATCCAAACAGCAAGACTGTCAGGATCGGGAGTGTGAGCAACAGTTCCATGCTCAGCACACCGCGTCGGCGTGGCGTTGTGGATGTTCGAGTTCGCAGCATCACGAGGCCCCCTGAGTTTGAGTCGGAGCCGGGGCGGCCGGAGTGTTTGGCCGATCCAGGGTCGGCAGCTTCCAGACCATCACGATCCAGGTGGCGACGCAGACTGGAATGGCATAGGCCATCACCCGGCGACGTTGCCGGTCTTGAGCGGTTTCGGTGCGGGGCTTGCCATCGGGGTTCTTGGCCTTGGCCAGGTACTCGGTTTTCATGCCGCGAACGCCCTTGGTGAACACGCTCCACACGACGATGGCCGTCGTGCCCGCAATCACCGTGGCTGTACTGGAGATCAGCACGAGCAATGTGAGTTGATAGCCGAGCCAGACGCTGAGTGCCCCCATGAGTTTTACGTCTCCTCCGCCCCCACCCCCCACCATCCAGAGCAGGAACAACACCCCAAACCCGACCAGGAAGCCCCCGGCTGCGTTGCCGATGCCCGGCCAGCCGTGGAACACTGCCTGATACACCCAGCCCGCGAAGAACACGGGGAGTGTCAGCTTGTTGGGGATCCGGTGCTGGCGGTAATCCCAAATGGCCGCCAGCGCGGTGAACAGGCCCACCACGACCACGAGAATCCAAGATGCGAGGCTCAACTGCGGCATGGGAAACCTAATCCTCTCGGGAATTCGAGACAATCCATCAAGTCGATGATGCAACCCTAACACACGATGCCGAAAGAGGCGGTGCATGTTGCCGAACTGTTACATGTTTCCCTGTCGTATTGTTCTCCGTGACGATTACAACAAAACAGTTGGTCTGTCTCGCCCAGTCAACATTGGGGAAACTGGCGAGTCGTGACTCCTACGACAGATACAATCCGCACAATTGTTATCTCTCGGTCCCCAACTCCGCTGGGGACCGCATCTCCGCGAAGCTCCGCTTCGCCCGCGTGCCAGACGACAGCGAGCGGGCTGAAGTCAGTCCCCCGTGCCCGTGCGACCCGCTCCGACCGAATCGCGGGCTTGCGAGCGATAAAACACCGCCCCACACGTTGGACTGATCGGCCTGTTGTTTTTCTGGTGGGGTTGTTGATCGTTTGTAGTTTTCCCCCAACCCCGGCGCGTGAGGGGGCCGGGGGGGTGGGGGTGGGTTT
>JAYTWO010000018.1:0-4827 GCA_043743415.1 Planctomycetota bacterium | reverse complement strand
GCAGCGTCAACCGGGGGACCCCCCTGGGGAATCCGGAATGGACCGAACGCACCGTCAAGCAACTGGGCCTAGAAGTCACCACCCGCCCTCGCGGCCGACCGAAACTGGTAAAAGGAGACGGGAATGGTTCCTGACACCTTTGTTTTCCCTTTGTTTTCCCTCTGACACCTTTATTTGCCCCCCTTTATTTGCCCCGCGGCCGACCGAAACTGGTAAAAGGAGACGGGAATGGTTCCTGACACCTTTGTTTTCCCCCCCTTTGTTTGCCCCTTTATTTGCCACCCGCGTGTCCCCTGGCACGCGGCTCACCAAAAGCTTCGTCCACCCGGGCGGGCTTGGTTCAACCCCGATTCGGGGCCCTAAATGGGGCACTACCGCCATATGGCGAACGCCCCCGCTGCCGTCCACGCGACCGAAGTCCGGTAGCGGTCGGATGAGTCTGCGTTTATAGTTCCCCAGAACGCGGTCGGCTCTCGGAGGGCCGCGACACCTATTCGCAGTGAGGCTCTCAGGATGACACGGACGATTCCTCGGTGGTGGCTGGGCTCGATGCTCGGCCTGTGTGTGTTGTTCACGGGCTGCCCTTCGGCACCGAAGCCGCCCGCACCGCCTTCGGGGGCGACTCCGGAACCGACGGCCCCACTGCTCGAACCGTTTACGCCCCCCTCGCTGGCGGATCTCGATGCGAAGGCGAAGTGGTTCTCGCAACCGGTCGAAGATGGGATCGAACTGCTCCGTAAGTATCGGGCTGAGAATCCTCCGCAGACCTCCACCGCCGAGGCGCTGACTCTCGAAAACAAAACTCCCGAGGACAACAAACGCATCCTGGACGGGATCGGTCAGTTGCCCCAGAACGACAGCGAAGTCGACTGGGACGCGACACTCAACCAGCATACTCCGATGAATGTGAACGGTCTGAATCCGTTGCTCGCCTCGTCGGTCGGGGATATTGATGTGCTGAGCCTGACCGGGCTGGGGCTGACCACGATCGACTGGACAATGCGGCCGTTCGCCGACAAGTCGGTGGTCAAGACGTGGCAGACCAGCGAGGACCGGATGTACGACAAGTTCGTGATCCGCGACGACCTGAGTTGGACCGATGGGACGCCGGTGACTGCCCACGATTTCGCCTTCAGTTTCCAAGCGATCATGAATCCCAAAGTCCCCGCCGCTGCCATGCGATCCGGGCCAGATCAGCTGCGGTGGGTGCATGCTTACGACGACCACACGGTGGTGATCTTTCACAAGGAGTCGCTGGCCACCAATGTGGGGAACGTGAGCTTTGCGATCTTGCCGAAGCACATCTTTGAGAAGTCGATCGCCGAAGATGCCACACTGACCACCAGTCCCCGGCATGTGGAGTTCGAGGCCCATCCGGTCACGGCGGGTCCGTATCGCGTCGCCAAGTTCGAGCGGGACAAAGAGGTGACGATGGAGCGTCGCGAAGAGTGGTACATGAAGGACGGCCAGCAGATTCGCGACAAGCCGTACTTCAAGACGGTCCGCCTGAAGATCATCCAGGACGACAACACCGCGCTCTTGGCCCTCAAGAATGGGGACATCGACACGCTCGAACTGCGGCCCGAACCGTGGATGACTCAGACGAATGACAAGGACTTCTACAAGTCCCATACCAAGTCGTTCGGCACCGAGTGGTCGCACAGCTACATCGGTTGGAACATCGGACGGCCGTACTTCTCGGACGTGCGGGTTCGCCAGGCGATGTCCTACGCGATCAATCACGAAGAGATGCTGAAGAACATCTGCTACAACCTCTATGAACCGGGGCAGGGGATCTACCACCCCACCGCCTGGATGGCTCCGAATCCGATGCCCGCACCGTACCACCAAGACCTCGTGAAGGCCGAGGAACTCTTGGAGCAAGCGGGCTGGCTGGATGAGGACGGCGATGGCATTCTTGACAAGGAGATCGACGGCCAGCGGGTGAAGTTTGAGTTCGCCCTGCAGTTCGGCAGCGGCTCCAAGGTGGCCGAACGCATCTGCGGAATGGTGGCCGAAAACCTGAAGCAGATCGGCGTCTCGTGCATCGTCAAGCCCACCGAGTTTACGGTGTTGCAGTCCGATGCCAAGAAGCACAACTTCGACGCCATGTGTGCGGGCTGGGGGTCGGGGGCCGATCCGGATGACTCGGACAACCTGTGGACGACCAAGGCCCTGAACACCGGCGGTCGCAACTACGTGCAGTATTCGAACCCCAAGGTCGACAAGCTGTTCGAGGACGGCAAGCGCGAGTTCGACCGGGCCAAGCGGGCCGAGATCTACCGCCAGATCAGCCTGACTCTGTGGGAGGACCAGCCGTATACCTGGCTGTACTACCGCAGCTCGATGTACGCCTTCAATAAGAACCTCCGGGGTTACATGTACAGCCCGCGCGGGCCGTTCCATTACTCGCCGGGGATCGGGTCGATCTGGAAGGCGAAGTAGAATTGAGAGTGGGATAGGCTTCCAGCCTGTCATGATTTGCCAGAAGAGATGACAGGCTGGAAGCCTATCCCACGCCCCCACGGAAGGACTCCCCCGGACATGCTGGATTTCTTGATCCGACGGCTCTTGATCGGGCTGCTGACGCTCTTGCTGATTACGTTCGGCGTGTATGGGCTGGTGCGCGCGATGCCGGGTTCGCCACTCACGTTAGTCCAGGATCGAGGCGACCTGAAACGCCAGATATCTGATGCAGATCGCAAGGAACTGGAGCGGCAGTACGGACTCGATGTGGCGTGGCCCGTGGCGTACGTGAAGTGGGTGGCCGGCATGGCCCGGGGCGATCTCGGGCGGTCGTTTGCCCGCAAGAAGCCCGTCAGCGAGGTCATCGGCGAGCGGCTGGGACCGACGTTGATGCTCTCTTCGACCTCGTTGTTGCTCGCATATCTGATCTCGATCCCGCTCGGCTTGCTCTCTGTGGCGCGAGCCGGGAAATGGGACGAACGCGCGACCGGGATCACGCTGTATGTCCTGTACTCCTTCCCCAGCTTTGTCGCGGCCTTAATGCTGCAGATGGTCGTCGCAGTGAAGTTCGGTTGGTTGCCGTTGTATGGGATGAAGTCGGACGAGTACGACACGTTCACGGCGGGCGGCAAGGTGTGGGATGTCGTCAAGCACTCGGTGCTGCCGATCATCGTCTTTACCTACGGGAGCCTGGCGTATTACACCCGTTTCATTCATGCCAACATGCAGGAAGTGATTCGCCAGGACTACATCCGTACCGCCCAGGCCAAGGGGCTTGGCCCGTTCGCGGTGATCGTCAAGCACGCCTTTCGGAACACGCTGATCCCGTTCGTGACCAAGATCGGGCTGAGCCTGCCCGCACTGCTCAGCGGCTCGGTGATCATCGAGCGGATCTTCAACTGGCCCGGCCTGGGTCAGTTGTACTTCTCGGCGATCCTAGAGCGGGACTACCCCGTCATCATGGCCCTGACGCTGCTGTTCTCGGTCCTCACGCTCGCCGGGCAGTTGCTGGCGGACCTCCTATATGCCCTCGTCGATCCCCGCGTGCGGATCGAGGACAGCGGGGGGTGATTCCCGTGGGATAGGCTTCCAGCCTGTCAACTCTTCTCAATACGACATGACAGGCTGGAAGCCTATCCCACATTCAGGTTCCCCCTCCATGACCGACCCGCTCACCCCGGCTCCCCTCCCCGTTCGCAAGTCCGCCGGTTTCTGGACAGAAACCTGGCGACGGTTCGTGCGTCGCAAGGAGGCGGTGGCGGCGCTCATGTTGGTGATTGGTTTGGCGCTAGTGGCCGCGCTCTCCCCAGCCATTGCGGGGACCAAGCCGATCGTTTGCAAATACAAGGGGAAGCTGTATTTCCCGGCGCTGAGCTACTTCAATGAATCGTGGGAGAACCCGATCTTTCAGAAGGACAAGTTCCGCAAACGCTATCCGCTGAGCCTGCCGAAGAAGGATCCGCAGAGCTGGGCCATCTGGCCGTTGTCGTTCAACGACCCGTACCGCCGGGTCGAGGACAAGGAGTGGCCCGACCGTCCTGGCAACCCGCGCGGGGACCAGAGTGGACCGACCCGCATGAACTGGTTCGGCACGGACGAGATCGGCGTGGATGTCTTCGCCAAGATGGTGCATGGCACCCGCATCGCGCTGCTCGTGGGGTTCGTGTCGATGGGGATCGCGACGGCGATTGGGCTGTTGATAGGGGCCATCGGCGGCTACTTCGGTGGCTGGATCGATACGCTGCTGAGTCGATTCACCGAGGTCGTGATGTGCGTGCCGACGCTGGTGCTGATTCTGGCGCTGTGGTCGCTGATTCAGAAGCCGACGATCTGGCACACGATGGTCATCATCGGGGCCACCGGTTGGACTGGCATCGCGCGGCTGATGCGGGCTGAGTTTCTTAAGATCAAGCAGGCCGACTACGTCGCAGCCGCCCGCGTGTCGGGCATCTCGACGCCCAAGATCATTCTGCGGTACATCCTGCCTAACGCCCTGGCCCCGGTACTGGTGCCGGTGACGTTCGGCATCGCCTCGGCCATCCTGCTCGAAAACTCTCTCAGCTTCCTCGGCTTTGGCGCTCCCCCACCGAACCCGAGTTGGGGCAGCGTGCTCAGCTCGGCCCATGGGAATTACCAGTTGTGGTGGCTGACTGTTTACCCCGGTCTGGCCGTGTTCCTGACGGTGCTGGCGTATAACGTGATTGGTGAGGCGTTGCAAGAAGCGACTGATCCGAGGCTCCGCGAGGGCGGTCGATAGTCACCTGTTGAGCCAGTACACCGTCAATGTGAAGTCTTGGAGTGGCCTGCGGCCACAACTGTAGGACGGGCACATTTGCCCGTCCCGAGCGACGTTCGCGCGTC
>JAYTWO010000017.1:0-2389 GCA_043743415.1 Planctomycetota bacterium | reverse complement strand
TAATGCAGCCTCAGTGCCAAACCCGCCGAGCCGTGTCAAGAAATCTTGACGCAGAGGGTGAGCCGACCTCGCAACACCCGTCCGCTACAAGGCTTACAGTATCCCCAAAAAAGCTACCCGCCTGTCAACCGCCTGAACACCCGCCCCAGCCCGCTGAGGCGTTTTCGCCACAGATAACCCAAGGTTCTAACCAAGTCGACGGAACTCAGGCCGGGGCCGCCAGATATGCCACGTTGCCAAAACACCACACGGTGGCGGTATCGCCTCACGGAGCGCTCCGCTGCGCAGAGCCTTCGCGTCGCGGCTAAACGGGGGGGGCGGGCACATCGAGACTCAGACTCATGGTAAACCTCATCGATTCCGCTATTCTGTATCAAATCACAGGAGAAGTCATGGCGGACGCAGCTGAGAAAGACGTGTGGGTCGGGTTCGATTTGGGTGGCACGAAGATGCTGGCCCAGGCGTACGACAACAACTTCAAGATCATTGGTAAAGACCGTCGCAAGACGAAGTCGGCGGAGAACTCGGAGTCGGGACTCGATCGAGTGATCCTGACCATTCGCACCTGCCTCGAAGATGGGGGCATCGATCCTTCGCGACTGGCGGGAATCGGGATCGGCTGTCCGGGACCGGTCGACATGGACCGCGGGATCGTGCTGAACCCGCCGAACATGGGCTGGGAGGATGTCAACGTCCGCAAGCGATTGGAAGCGGAGTTCAAGTGCCCGATCGCGGTGCTGAACGATGTCGACGCCGGGGTCTATGGGGAGTACCGGTTCGGTGCGGCGATCGGGGCTCGCTGTGTGGTCGGCGTGTTCCCCGGCACCGGGATTGGCGGCGGCTGCGTTTACAACGGAGAGGTTCTGCGGGGTCGCGGGAGTTCGTGTCTGGAGATCGGGCACATACCGATCCTTCCGAATGGACCTCTGTGCGGTTGCGGTCAGCGAGGGTGCCTGGAGGCCGTGGCCAGTCGCACGGCCATCGCCGCTCAAGCGGCGCGTGCGGTCCTGCGCGGCGATGCTCCCGCCCTGGCCAGGAGTGTCGGTTCGGATGTGGCCAACATCCGCAGCGGCGATCTGGCCGCGTCGATTCGAGATGGCGACCACGCGGTGGAAGAGATCATCTACGACGCCGCCCGGGCCATCGGCACGAGTGTGGCTGCGGTCGTGAATCTGCTCTGCCCCGATGTGATCGTCATGGGAGGCGGGTTGGTGGAAGCGATGCCGGAGATCTTCGTCGACTTCTCGTTGAAGGTGGCCCGCAAGAGCGTCATGCCCGCTTACCGCCGGGCCTTTACCATGGTCGCCGCTCAACTCCAAGACGACGCCGGAGCCACCGGTGCGGCCGCCTGGGTGAAGCACACCGTGACGGGGAAGTGAATCGTCGTCGGGTGCATTCGCCAACTGACAGTATCCTGCCCCCTCGCCCTGGCCCACATCAGCCGAGCCCGCGTGACCCAGATCATGGACCTGCTGCTGCTGGCTCCGGAGATTCAAGTGGAGATTTTGTTCCTGGAGCTGGTGGTGCTGGGGAAGGATGTGATTACGGGGAGGGAACTGCGACCGATCTCGGCGATGGTGGATTGGCAGGTGCAGCGGAGTGCATGGGCCAACTATGCCTTAGATATCCTGATCGGTTAGGAGGCAAACGAGCCTTTCCATTGAGGCCACCCAACGGGCATCATTCCTCCACGATACCCTCGAACGTTGCCTTGAAATCCTCCTCTGTCAGCGCCGTATCAAACAGTCCCACTTCGGTCCGCTTGTGCCGACTCACGCCCATATACCGTAGGCTTGAATCCTCGTATCGGCGGAATTTCCACACGGCATCGTTCATCAGCGCGCTGTTGAAGACGCCCAGGCTCACCAGACGCTCGAAGTCCGCCGTGGTGAGCCCCGTGACCTTCTGAAATAGCTTCGGCTCAATCTTCGTGATGACGTCCTTCAACCGCTGCTCGCGGAAGTCGGTCAGGTACATGAACACCGGCACGCGCGCCGCGAACTTGATCAGCTTTTCCTGCACCTGCTTGCGTAGGCTCTTGCGCTCCTTCTCAGCCTCTGTCAGTTCTTTCTTGTCCTTAGCACTGGGTTCTTCACCTTCACCTGCTTTGCGTTTCGCGTCCTTGATCTGCTCCGAGCGATTGATGATCGTTTCGAGATCGGCGTTGAGGTTGCGAAAGCCCTCGATCGCCATCAAAGAATTCATCGCCGCTTCGTCATTCATGAGTCGATTGAGCGTGGAATCGTCTACGTTCACCAGCAGGACACTTTCCCATCGCTTCGCCAACAGTGTCGCGCTCGTGCCTGCGGTGGCGATGTCGAGAATCGCCGCCGCGTCGAGCTGGCGCATGCTGCTGCCGTCATACGCCAGTACCGGCAGAAAGCCCACC
>JAYTWO010000016.1:0-10892 GCA_043743415.1 Planctomycetota bacterium | reverse complement strand
CGGCTTGGAGCTGGCGTTTGAGTTTTCGATTCCTCCGGGGGATTTCAGGCGATCGGACAGGTACTTCAGTTCGCGACCGGCGCACTCATGGCGGAAGGCATGGCACAGGCCGTAGGCGTTGGGTCTTCCACCACTTGCGGCGGTCGTCGCTGAGGCGGCGGTCGGAGAGGTGTTGAGCGAGTTCGTGTTCCAGGAACAGAATCGTCGTCAGCGTGATCTCGGCCCAGGCCCGCACGGTGCCATAGGAACAGTCCCGAAATAAGTTCCGATTTTCGCCGCAGGACGGACTTCCAGTCCGTCCTGTAAAAGACGGACTGGAAGTCCGTCTTACGTTCTGCAAATCCGCTTCTTATCACGGGACAGTTCCAAAGTATGGGAAGCCGTACTGCGTGAAGCCCAGCGTCGACTTCAATTCTTGATAGAACAGCTTAATCTGCCAGCGGAGCGAGTACAACTCGACGACCTCGCGGGAACTCATTCGAAGGGCATTATTCATTAGGACTATGACATCGTTGGGAGTCGCTTTCGAGAGGTTTTGCTAAGTTGTCGATAAGACGAACTGCACGTCACCGACGCGGCGGACATTCGGTTCATCCGACTATTTGCGGCACTCCTCGCTGCGCTCGGCCCTCGCTCACGCGTCGGGTGACAGATCCGGAATACCGCCAATGGGCGAATGCACGCTGGTCTTCGGGGCATCTTATTGTCGCCGGGAGAGATCGCCTCCTGGAGCCCCGAATCTCATGACGAAGGGGGACTCTATTCCATGAATCCAGCCTCCCGCGATCGGCAGGGCATTCCCGAGAACCGGAAAAGTGGGCAACGAATCGGAGAACGTCGAACCGAACGGCTTCCGAATGGTCTGGATACTCGACCGATTCTGTGTTTTCTCTATGCTATGGGGACTTCGGCCAGCGTTCGCGAGAGCGCTACGGGCCGGACTTCTGAGCCACAGTCGGTCGAGCGACTCGACCCACCCCGGAAACTTGCCATGCCACGCGTGCTGATCACCGACAACCTCTCCAAGGCCGGACTCCTGATTCTGGAGCAGACTCCGGGGATTGAAGTGGTCAACAAGTCGGTCGCCTCGCTCGCCGAGCTGCGAGCCGAACTGGCCAATGCCGACGGGATCATCGTCCGCAGTGCGACCAAGCTCCCGGCAGCCGCCCTCGAAGGCCAGACCCGGCTGAAGGTCATCGTCCGAGCGGGGGTTGGCGTCGACACGATCGATCTGACCACTGCCACTCGGCAGGGGATCGTGGTCATGAACACCCCGGCGGGCAACACGACGAGCACCGCCGAACTCACCATCGCCATGCTGATGGCGATGGCCAGGCATATCGGCCCGGCCTCGCAGTCGGTCCGCGAGGGGAAGTGGGACCGCAAGAGCTACACCGGGGTCCAGCTGTCGGGCAAGGTGCTGGCGGTCATCGGCCTGGGGCGGATCGGCCTGTCAGTGGCCAAGCGGGCGCAGGGGCTCGAGATGCAGGTCATGGGTTACGATCCATTCCTCTCCGCCGAGAAGGCTGCCGAACTCGGGATCGAGTTGTATCGCGACATCGACGCGATGATCCCCAAGTGCGACTTCCTCACCGTGCATACCCCAGCCACTCCCGAGACGATGGGGATGATTAACGCCGCCCGGCTGGCCTCGATGAAGAAGGGCGTGCGGCTGGTCAACTGTGCTCGCGGCGGGATCATCGACGAGAACGCTCTGGCCGACGCCATCGAATCCGGCCACGTCGCAGCCGCCGCCGTCGACGTGTTCACGAGCGAGCCGCCGAAGCCCGATGACCGGCTGCCGAAGCTCAAGAATGTGCTGTGTACGCCGCACCTGGGAGCCTCGACCGATGAGGCCCAGGAGCAGGTCGCCATCGAGGCCGCTGAGTTGATCTCGGGGTTCTTGGTGAAGAACGAAATCCGCAGCGCGGTCAACATGACCAGCATTTCCGCCAGCGAGATGCAGACCGTCAAGCCGTACCTCGACCTCTCGTACCGGCTCGGGCTGCTTCTCGCTCAGTTGAGCAAGGGCAAGTCGATTCAGGGGGCCAAGATTCAGCTGCGAGGGGAGGCCGCCTCGAAGCCCGCCAAGCTGTTGGCGAATGCCTTCACGACGGGCCTGATGGACGTGGCCCTCGACAGCGGGGTGAACATCGTCAATGCCGAGGTGGTGGCCAAGGATCGCGGGCTGAACATCAGCACCAGCACCGAGGTCAAAGCCGGAGCCTTCTCGACGCTCGTCTCTGCTACGATCATCACCGATGAGGGCGAACTGACCGCAGCCGGGACGATGTTCGGCAATGAGTTCCTGCGGCTGGTGAAGCTCGACAATTACCAGATGGACGCCTACCTCGACGGCCTGATGCTGGTCTACCGCCACCGCGACGTGCCGGGCCTGATCGGGGCCATCGGCACGACCTTCGGCAAGCACAACGTCAACATCTCCTGCATGGCCCTGGGCCGCGAGCAAAGCGCCCCCGGCGGCAACGCCATCGCGATTCTGAACCTCGACAACGAGCCGTCGGCTCAGGCCCTCAGCGAAGTCCAAGGCCACAAGGACGTGACCGGCGTCCAACTCGTCAAGCTGCCGAAGGCCGGGGCTTCGCTGCCGCGACTCGGGATTTAGAGCGGTTTCGGGAGTCGTCTTGACACTCAGCCCTTACCCGTGGCACCCGGCGTGCCCAGCGGCACTGGGGCGCTCGCCTCACGCGGCGCGGAGTTGTCGGGACTCCTTTGACCAGTTGATCCAGTCTTGCACCTCAGCCACGTCCGGCGCGTTCGCCGAGCGGAGCATCCGTTGGCCCTCACGGCTTTCGGCAAGGGGGCCGACCACGGCCAGCAAGCCATCCGGCGAGTAGCCCCGCAGCTGCTCCGGCGTGGTAATCTCGCAGGCCACGAGTAACTGGGCATCGTGCCCGCGCAGGCCGGGGACTTGGCACATCAGCGAGGACTGGGACTGCCACGTACGCAGCGTGTCGGCGCTGAGCTTGGAGTCGCCGAGCTTGTCGGCGATCCACTGGGCTGGACGGTGGAGGAAGTCGCTGACAGTGATGATGCCGATCTCGGAGAGACGTTCGGCCATCTTGGGGCCGATTGACGGGGCATCGACGACCGGGCTGTCGGTCTCCAGATAGAACCGGGGGCTGCTGGAGGAGGCTTCGCTGTCGTCGCTCTTCGAGACTCGGGAGAGCGATTCGCTGGATCGTTCCGCGCAAGGTCGCCGACGCGAGGTACGCTCGCCCCGGCCGGTTAGTTCGCGGTCCTCTCGAGCGCTCTCGGCCCACTCACGCGGTTCGCGCGACCACTGGTCCCAATCTCCAGCCTCCAAGTCCTGCAACCGGCGCGGCCGCCAGCCCGCCCACTGACTCGCCGCGCGAAACGTCATCGCCCGACGACCGTTGCGAATCCAATTCCGCAGCTTGTCCGCATCGGGCCAGTCAGTTCGATCGGCCATCCACGGTTGCCACGACTCGGAACTCTGCACCCGGGCGCGAACGATGCGTCGACTGAGAGCCTCGGCATCTTCGGCCCCGAGTTCAACGGGGTTCTGAATGCCGATGGCCGCGAGTAGCTGGGCTTCGGGGCCGATGAGGTCGGGGACGCTCGACAGCAGTCGGGCTTCGGCCTGCCAAAGCCGCAGTTGAGCGGGGGAGATTTGCAGGGCTTCGAGTTCCGAGCCGAGCGTGTTGGCATCGAGCAGGATCAGCTCGCCGAGATTCCCGACCCCGAGCGAGCCGAGCCGACCGATCATCTGGGCTCCGAGAGAGGGCAGCAGACCGATCGAGCTGTCGACACGTAGCCAGTACGGGCCTTCGGGTTGGACACGCACTCGGAGTGAAGGATCGGTGTCGTGCGAGTTCTCGACGACGCGCGGCAGCGGGGAGACGATCGTCTCGGTTGTGTGTACGGCGGTGTGCAGCAGCGGTTGTGAGTATTCGACATGCACGGGTGGGACCGAGGCGTCATCGAGTGTCGCCTTTCGCTCCGCGAAAGGGCGTTCTTTCGCGGAGCGAAAGACGACACTCTCCGCGCCGGACTCGATGGCCACAACCTCGACCGTCGACCGTGACGGAGTCGCTGCTCGAGCGGGATAAAGCCGAGCCGCCTTGCGCACGCCGCCGCTCAACGTGCGGACCGTCAGCCCGTGTTCATCGAACAGGTCCGACAGATGCTCCTGGCAGGTGAGGAACACGATCTGCTGTCCCGCTGCGGCCACCTCGCGCAGCACATCAACCGCCGCCCACAGACGATGTTCATCGCTGTCGACCAGCACATCATCGAGCACCAGCGGCAGGCGAATGCCTCGCCGCGCATACTCGGCGACGAGAGCCAAGCGGAAGCTGAGCGCGGTCTGGTCGAGCGTCCCCCGGCTCAACGCACTCGGTGGCAACAACTGACCTTCGGCGTTGCGGATGAAGAGTTCTCGGCTTGCGGAATCGAAGTGGAAGGCGGTGTAGCGTCCCTGGGTGAGTCGGTTCAAATAGGCCGAGGCGTCACCGATGACGCGCGAATGCTCCTCGCGCTGCAGACGCCTCTGGGCTTCGGACAGGACGGTCTGCTGGAGCGTCAACGAGGTCCACTGCTCACGCATGTCCGCGAGACGCTCTTCCGCCTGACGCTGAACAAATCGCAACTCCATCGCCGAATGGTCGTCCGCGAACCTCCGCTGTTCAGCGAGCAGAGCATCAACTCGCAGCCGGGCATCGCGGATGCGGCGTTGCAGTTCGATCAACCGCTGGCGGAGTTCGCCATGCTGGGCGAGCAGCGATCGTTCGAGAGCCGCGTCGCCGGGCCGGGCCTCGCTCTCTTCCTCGAATCGTTCGGTGATGATCTCCTGCGCGGGACGCTCGATGAGGATCGCCTCCGCTGGAATTCTGGCGGCGAAGGCGGCGTGTTGCTCACAGCGACAGTGGAGCAACTCGTGACTGACCGCATGACGCACCCGGCTCGAGAGCGGATCGCGACTGGCCGCGAGCAGCTCCTCGCGACGGCTGCGCAGGCGGCGAATGCGCTCCAGCACTTCGGTCTCGCACTGTGCGATGCGGGCTTGTTCCTGCGTGCCCAACTGGCGGGCTAATGCCGTTTGCCGCCGACTGAGCTGCTGGCACAGGACATACACCGTCTGCCGCAACTCCGACAGATGCAGATCGAACGTGGCCAACACGGAATCGCACACGCACGCCCCGCGCGAGTGGGCGGCACGATGCGTCTCGCCCTCGCTCTGCAACCGATTCACCTGCTGTTCCAGTTGCGATAAGAGATCGCGTTGCAACTGGAGCGTGGCTGCTTCGTCCGGCGTCTCGGAGCAGGCATGATTGGTCGACTCCAGTGTCAGCCGCAGCCGTTCCGCCGCCAAGTCGCGCAGCACCTGCTTGGCGAGTTCCGTTTGCCGATCGAGTTCATGCAGCTCCCGCACCCAACCGGCTTCGATGGACACGACGGGCTGAGCGATCTGTTGCACCTCGCGGACCGTGCGGGTCCGTCCGGACCAGAGCCGCGTCTGACATTCGGTGAGGTCGGACTCAATCGGTTGAATCTCCGCAGCCAACCAGCTGTACTCGCCTTCGAGGCGTTGCAGGTGCATCCGCGTGCGCTGGAGTTCCTCGACGACGGCTTCTTGCCGGGCCTGTTGTTGCCGCTCCGCTTGGTCGGCGAGGAGTGCCGCCTGGTCGAGAGCGGATTGCTGCTGCCCGATCAGTTGCGGTGCGGTCGGTCCCTCCCACAGGAATCGGCGTCTCGCATCAAGCGACTTCGTGAGAGAAGAAATCCAGGTGGCATCACTGCGCGTTGTGGTCAGGTCAATGCCATCGCGGAGGGCCAGATGCACTAGCCCGCTGATTGAGTGGGCCTCCGAGCTTCCAACGAAATACAGCAGGTGGACCAGATCGCGGTCGAGTCGTTCGATGCGGCTCCGCAGCAATTGGGCATCATCCGGGCTGCCTTGGCGGACCTGGATGGCGAGGGCATCGGCATGGTCCACGCGGCCTCGACGAATCACCGTGAACCGCGATGGGCCGTCGGCAAGTGTCAGGCTGCCACCGGGGGAACCGCCTTTGAGCGGTGGCAGGAGCTGGAGTCGGCGGGCCTCTTCGAACCCGCAGAATGCTCCGCGCAGGAAGTGCAGGAGCGTCGTCTTCCCCGAGCCATTGGCCCCGTAGTAAACGTTGAGCCCCGATGACAAATCATCAATCCGCAGATCGACCAACGTGCCGAAGCCATCGATGTGAACACTTTGAAACTGCATGTTCGGGTTCCGCTCTGTGTGGGAATCCAGGGGGGAGAAGCTGTCCGCTGAGACACGGCGACGAGGTTAGGAGGCCGACCGCAACAGGTGCAGGCAGGCGTGGCGGACCTCGGCGGCGAGGGCGTGGTCGACCGGGATGCGTTCGTCGCGAGACCAGTCGGCCAGCGCGACCGAAGCGGGCGCGAGGTCGGCGAGCGAGCGAACCGCATGAGTCGGACGATCGGTTGCCTCGATCCAGATCGCGTTCAGCACCGGCGTGAAGGCACAGGCTTGCGTCGCTTCGACTGCAACCGTCCCCGGAGTGATCAAGCGCACACAACACCCCGGATGCCGAGACTGCCTGGCGATTTCAGTTTGCAGCAATTGGCGTCGCTCAGAATCCCACAGTGAACTCCACACCGCACACTGCCCTGTCACGGCCAGATCTACGACCAGCAACTGAGTCTGCGGGTGATTCGCAAAGTACCGACCCGCAGCTGCGTCGACCTCTTCGGTGAGGTGTTCGGCGAGACTCCCCGCAACTCGATTTGCACTGAGGCTGCACGAGACTCGCATGAAGCCGAGGGGTGAGACGGCGAGCGACTCAGCGGAGTGGACGCGGTCGGCCCGGACAGTATGGAGAGTCGCCAGTGGGGCCGATGCACCTTCGACAGCCGCCGCCGCAAAGTCCTCGATCCGATCCGAAGAATGACTGCGTCCTCGAAGTACGAGATCAGAGCGGTCGAGATCGAGGTCGAGGTTGAGTCGCGTCCCTGCCCCGAAGCCGAGGGCGATGGTGGTGTGGGCGTCGTCTCGCCAGGCAGGCGATGCCTCACCGGTCGCACTGCTGGCCACGAGCAGAACCGGCCCGTGGCTGGTCGCAAGACGGTGAACCTCGCCGGGGAACATGCGGGTCAGATTCTTCGGCGTCGGCACGAACCGCTCCATCCACGCATTGTGCTTTCGCTCCGCCCACACAACCGGGAGACCGCTCTGTTCACAGTCTTCAAGGAGCCGTCCCAGAAACCACGGAGCCCGCCCGCCCGCCGAGTGATCGCTCAGTATCTCGGAGTGCAGAACCACCAGATCGACATGCCGGTCGATCGCCGCCTGGACAGCATTTTGAATGGCATGAAAACGAGCCTCTGACGCCAAGCGGGCTTCACTGGCGGATAGCTCACCACAATTGAGCAGTGGCTGGTCGAGCCGCAGCCCCGCGAGTTCCAAGACTTGAAGATTGCGCGACACCGCCATGGATGCCTCCTTGCATGGTAGATCCGCGACTCCCGGCGGTCGACACAGTCCCCGTTGACGACTGCGGATTGTTGCGGGAAGCTACATGATCCCGTCCAAGTGAGGCAAGGCGTGTATTACAAAATGCCCCGCTGGGGGTGCTGAGCCAGGAAAACCATCTTGACACACTTGTCAAACGCCGGGTGAGTGCCCCCTGTAGATGGCTTTGCACTCTCTCTGAGTGGACTACACTCCTCACATGAGTCCTTCCAAGCACAGTACTGATCTGGCGATTGTCTGGTTTCGACAGGATCTGCGTCTGTCAGATAATCCGGCGATCAATCACGCCCTCGCCCAGCACGCGGCGGTGATTCCGGTCTACATTCATTGCCTTGAGGAGGAGGAAGACTGGCCCCCGGGCGGAGCCACGCGTTGGTGGCTCCATCATTCCCTGGATTCACTGAGCCATCATCTGCGCCCCCTGGGATCGCAGCTGATTCTGCGGTCTGGACCGGCATTGTCCGTGTTGCAGGCTCTCGTTGAGGAAACGGGAGCGACCGCCGTCTATTGGAATCGGCGCTATGAACCGGCCAGCATCACTCGGGATCAGGCAGTGAAGGCGGAGTTGCGTGGCAGGGGGGTGACGGCGGAAAGCTTCAACGGTTCGCTGCTGCATGAGCCGTGGGAAGTGGCGACGAAGTCAGGCGGGCCGTATCAGGTGTTTACGCCCTACTGGAAGACCTGCCTCGCCCAGTCGGTCGACCCGGCACCGTTGCCGACTCCGGAGATCATTCCCGGCCGAGAGCGGTGGCCCGCCTCGGAGTCGCTGGCTGATTGGAAGCTGCTGCCTCGACGCCATTGGGATGCGGGGTTCCGAGCCGAGTGGAGTCCAGGTGAGGCCGGTGCCACCACACATCTGGCCCGGTTTCTCCAACAGGCGATCGCAAACTATCGCGAGGGGCGCAACACCCCGGGAGCTGTGGGCACTTCGCGGTTGTCGCCGCATCTGCACTTCGGAGAGATCAGTCCGCGTCAAGTGTGGTGTGGTGTGCATGAGGCATTTCGCGGGGCACCTCCCGAGGATGCGCGGACCTTTCTCACTGAGATCGGCTGGCGGGAGTTCGCCTACCACATCTTATTTCATTTCCCGCAGACGCCGGTCTCACCACTGCGGGCCGACTTTGAACGGTTCCCCTGGGAGAGCAACACGGACCAATTGCGAGCCTGGCAGCGCGGGCTTACGGGTTACCCGATCGTGGACGCCGGGATGCGCGAGCTGTGGAGTACCGGGTGGATGCACAATCGAGTCCGGATGATCGTGGGGTCGTTCCTGACCAAGGATCTCCGCATCTCCTGGACCGAGGGGGCCCGCTGGTTCTGGGACACACTGCTCGATGCCGATCTCGCCAGCAACACGATGGGGTGGCAGTGGATTGGCGGCTGTGGGGCCGATGCCGCTCCGTACTTCCGGGTCTTCAATCCGATGACACAGGGGGAGAAGTTCGACCCGAACGGGACATATGTCCGGAAATGGGTGCCCGAGCTGGCCCAGCTGCCCAACCGCTGGATCCATCAGCCGTGGAAGGCTTCGCGAGAGGAGCTCTCCCGTGCTCACGTTCAGTTGGGGAAGACATATCCTGAGCCAATTGTCGATCATGCCGAGGCCCGCGTTCAGGCACTGGCGGCGTTTGCAAAGCTGAAGGATCGCTGACGAACTGAGGGGCCTTGCCTGAGTTGACACACGACTCTTCGTGATCGGCAATTGGCCCCACGGTGGTCAGTTCAAGGGTTGCTTTTCGGGGCAGCGTCACCTTCTGCCGCTGGAGCTTCTGCGGGAGCGGCGGGCTGGTCCGGCTCAGCGGGGGGCGGAGTTTTTGCAGCGGGTTTATCTCCCTCGGGGGCTGCTGGCTGGTCTCCTTCGGAAGGTGTGTTGCCCGACTTGGGCTCGACGGGTTTGTCCCCTTCGCCTGGCTTCGCCGGATCAGCGGGCGGGGTGGTGGGTTTGTCCCCTTCCGGAGCGGGAGCCTCCGTCATCGGTGACGCGGGCAGCGGCGGCATCTTGGGAAACTCTTCCTCAACACCGGCGGGGGCAGTGGCCACCAGCGGCTCGGTCAGATCCTCGGGCTTGACCCGCAGTTCGGTGAACAGCTCTTCCGAGATTACGTAGTACCAGTCAGCGAACCGGGCGTTGAGAGCCTTGGCCTTCTTCTCGCCAGAGGACTTCTTGTCGTCGTATTCCTTTTTGCGAATGCGATAGACATCGGATTCGGTCTCGTACGCCTTCAACGCTGCTTCATAGGCAGCCTTCTCGGCGACCTTCGGATCAGCGACCGGGGCCGTTGGTTCCGCAGGCTTGTCGCCCTCTTTGGCTTCAGCAGGCTTCGCGGGGTCAGCTGCGGGGCCGTCGGCCTTGGGTGCTTTCGGTTTCTTCGGCTCCACCGGAGCGGGGCCGAGCGCGGCTTCGTCAAACTGGGCGGTGATGAACAGGAAGCGGTTCTTCTTCTGGGTCGGATCGGCCTCGTCGGTTTTGGCAGGATCGGCAGCGGGGTCAGCGGGTTTGTCCCCCTCAACTTTCGGCTCGGCGGCGGGCTTCTTCTCGGTCTCTGTGGCCCCCCCCGCTTCGATTTCGATGTCGGAGCCGGTGAACACCTCGCCAAATCGCAACACGTAACTCACACCATCGAACGTGGAGACCAGTTGGTCGCCTTCGTTGGAGACAAGTCCCTTGCCGGTAAAGTAGAACCCTCGACTCTGGAGGTCGGCGATCGTGGAGTTCGTGACCTTCATCGCCTCGCCGCCCTGGAGACTAGCGCTCAGTCCTTCGGGCTTGCGACGCACGCCGACGATTTTCAGATCGTCAAACGATTTCAGCATGGCACTGATGACGCTGGTCTTGGGTTTTAGCGTGGCGGTGTCGATGCCCTCAATCTTCCAGTCCGCCGTGGCCGAGTCCCGACGCAGGATCGACTGCTCGCCCTGTTCGATCTTCTGTTCGGCCTCATTCACCGAATAGCGGTCGATGAGGATTGTCTGGATGTTGTCCTGCTGCAGGTCCAGCAGATCGGGCTCGATCCAGTCGGCGAACTTCGTCGACAACTCGATCTTCACCTCGGAGAGGAAGAACCGATCCTCATCGGCCTTGCGGATGTAATAGGTATTGCTGGAGCCGTCCTTCTTCTTCCCGATGATCAAGTCGACCAGCGGCACCGGATTGTCGCCCGCCTTGAGCGTGATGCGATCGCCCCGACCTTCGGATTCGGTGATCGACGCATCGAGCGGGTCGAGCAGATTGTGCTCCTTGTGGGCTTCCTTGGTCTTCCCAGCCAATGTTCCGCGCGTGATCCCGATCACGCTGGCAGCTGTGGACTTGAGGCGGTCCTTGCCGTCGGCGGGGTAGTTGTTGTGCGAAGGGATGCGCCACTTGCCGTCTTTGTAC
>JAYTWO010000015.1:0-5510 GCA_043743415.1 Planctomycetota bacterium | reverse complement strand
GGATAGGATTCAAGCCTGTCATGATGAGACAATGACAGGCAGGAAGCCTATCCCACGGGGAGTGATCGTCATGCGATGGAAGTCAGTCTTACCGGCGATTCTCGTGGTCGCGGGTCTGGCGGTCCTGACATCGATCGCGGTCACCAGCCCGGTGCAGGATCTCAATCCGCCGGAGATGCGGGAACCGGTGGCGGACGACCTCCCGCCGGTGGCCGCGAGTGTGGATCAGTGGCTCCTTTCCCAACTGAGTGCCGCTGCGGTGGCACCAGCTGCGAAGGCCGACGATTTAACGGTGCTGCGGCGGTTGTCGCTGGCCCTGCATGGGACGATTCCCTCGCTGGAGGAGATCCGCCGATTCGAGGCGGATACTCGGCCCGACCGGTTGGCGATCTGGACGAATGCCCTCCTGGATGACAATCGGTTCGCGGACTACTTCGCCGAACGACTGGCCCGGGCCTATGTCGGGGTCGAGGGGGGGCAGTTCATTGTCTTCCGCCGCGACCGGTTTTCGGAGTGGCTCCGACAACAGCTGCGCGAGCGAACGCCGTACGACGAGATGGTGCGGTCGATGCTCGCGGATGACGGCGTGTGGACCGATCGCCCTTCGGTCAACTTCGTGACAGCCGGTTTCGCGAATGACCAGTTTGACGCGAAC
This sequence comes from Planctomycetota bacterium, assembly GCA_043743415.1. GTDB lineage: Bacteria > Planctomycetota > Planctomycetia > Planctomycetales > Planctomycetaceae > TH-plancto1. Next base: position 4,855 of record JAYTWO010000015.1, on the reverse strand, counting down.
AAGCTGGCGGGACGGACGGTGCGGGCCTTTCTCGGGCAGCGGATTGACTGTGCCCAGTGCCACGACCATCCGTTTGCGCACTGGAAGCAGAAGGAGTTCGAGGGACTGGCCGCCTGCTTCGGGCAGTTGAGGAATTCGCTCGTGGGCGTGGTTGACTCCCCCGAGAAAAAGTTTGAGATCGAGGACCGCGAGACACTCGAAAAGCGGACCGTGGAGCCGAGTGTCCCGTACGCGGCGGACAATTATCCCAATGAGGGAACGCCACGTCAGCGGCTGGCCAAGTGGGTCACGCACCCCAGCAACACACGCTTCGAGCGGGCCATTGCCAATCGGGTGTGGGGGCTGATGTTCGGCAAGCCGTACCTTTCGGACCGACCGGTCGATGACCTGCCCGACCCCGAGGATCCGGAGTTCCAGACGCAGACGAAGGTCCTGGATGTCCTCGGGGCTGACTTTCGCAAACACGGCTGCGACCTGCGGCGACTAATTCAGGTCATCACCTCCACCCAGGCCTACCGTCGCAGCTCCCTGCACCCCTCCCAAGACGCGGTCGTGCTGGAAGAGGCCGAAAGATTGTGGGGCGTGTTCCCGCTCAATCGGCTGCGACCCGAACAGGTGATCGGGGCCATGCTGCAAAGCAATTCGGTGAAGACGATCGACCAGAACTCGCATCTGTTCTCACGAGCGTTTCGGTTCTTCAAGGAGCGAGACTACGTGAACGAGTTCGGCGACCCCGGCGAGGCCGAACTCGAACAGCGGACCGCCACGATCCCCCAGACGTTACTCAACATGAACGGCGAGTTCGCTCGTGAGATGTCGCAAACCGGCCTGTTCGCCACGCCGGGGACGCTGCGCCGGTTCTCGCCGACGAACGAGGCGTTGCTCGACAATGCGTTCCTGACGTGCCTGACCCGCAGGCCGACCGAGGCGGAGCGGAAGCACTTCCTGAGCCAACTGTCGGAGCGTCCGAAAGACGCCGACAATGCGGTTCTGGAAGACCTGTTCTGGACGTTGTACAACTGCGAAGAATTCACCTGGAACCACTAAGGGAGTTATCAGTCGTCCGTTTTTAGAACTGCTTCGGAAGCGGTGTTCACGGATGAGTTCTGGAACACTAATCTTCACTAATCACCACTAATCCAGACCAATCGAATCTCCGGATTAGTGTTTATTAGTGAGGATTAGTGTTCTCAATTCCTCCGTGCCTTTCAGTCGATCCACCATCCACCATCCACCATCCACCTTCCACCTTCCCCCGAGCCTGCAATGTCCCGCACCTTCCCTCACGACTGGTCCCGCCGCGATGCTCTCCGCATTGCACTGGCGGGTGGTGTGTCGTTTCTGCTCCCCGCGATTGAAGGGCGAGCGGTTGAGAAGCGCGGGCCGGAGCGCCCGACGAGCCTCATCACGCTCTGGATGGGCGGCGGGCCGAGCCAGATGGAGACGTGGGATCCGCATCCCGAATCGAAGAACAGCGAGAAGGTTCGGGCCATCGACACGAAGGTGCCCGGCCTCAAAATCGCCCACCTGCTGCCGCAGATGGCCGAGCAGATGCAACACCTGTGCGTGATCCGGTCACTGACCTCGAAAGAGGGCGACCACGAGCGCGGGTCGTACTTCGTGCAGACAGCCTATCGCCCCGACCCGACCGTGCGGCACCCCTCGTTGGGGGCCATCCTGACCCATGAACTGCCCGATCCGAAGATCGAAATCCCGAACCATGTGGCCCTCTCGGATGGCCAGGACAGCTCGGTTCCGCGCGGAGGCTACCTCGGCGACCAGTTCGATGCCTTTCGCGTCTACGACCCCGGCCAGAACCTGCAAAACATGCGGCAGGGGGTCGAGCAATCGCGGCAGGATCGGCGGCTGGCGAACCTCGGCGTCGTGTCCAGCGCCTTTCGCCAGGGACGCGAAGTCCGCGTCGAGGGGACGCTGCATCAGCAGACCATCGAACGCGCCCTGACGATGATGAAGTCGGACCAACTCAATGCGTTCGAGATCCAGGACGAGGCTAAAGAGACCCTGGCCCGTTACGGCGACACCCGCTTCGGGCGCGGCTGCCTCGTGGCTCGGCGACTGGTCGAGACCGGCGTGCGTTCGATCCAGGTCACGCTCCCCGGCTTTGACACGCACGCCAGCAACTTCGAAGGGCACGTCACCCAAACCAAAATCCTCGACCCAGCCTTCGCGTCGCTCATCCAAGACCTCGCCGACCGCGACTTACTCGCCTCGACGATCGTCCTGTGCATCGGCGAATTCGGTCGCACCCCCCGCATCAACCCCCTCGGCGGCCGCGACCACTGGCCCCACGGCTTCTCCGCCGTCATCGGCGGCGGCGGACTCGCCCAGGGCCGCATCATCGGCTCCACCACAGCCGACAACCAAACCGACGACAAGCCCATCAAACCCACCACCCCGATCGATATCCCCGACCTCTACGCCACGATCCTCGACCGCATGGGGGTGGAGTTCAGCAAGGAGCTGATCACACCGATTGGGAGGCCGCTTAAGGTGTGTCCGGGTCAGCCGGTGGAGCAACTGCTGGGGTGAGGCAAAGTCGCTGATCGCTCCGCGATCAGAACGTCGAATGCAGAGAGCGTCCCGTACCGCCAACGTTCTGATCGCGGAGCGATCAGCGACTTTGCGGTTTCCCTTGGTAGGTGTCTCCCTGCGCCGGGGCCATCCGCAAAGCCTCCTGACCCCGCCACCCCGCCGGAGATTGCGCCCAACGACGTTCGCTCCGGGCGCTGACGCTTCCGGCTCGTGGTTTTCGTTTTCCCCTTGGTTCCTTCCAAGTTTCTTCTAAGGCCGGGTGGCCCAGACGTGGCTTTGCACGTCTGGCTGACGCAGGAACAAGAGGTTCATTCCCCTCGACATGCCGTTCTGATAGCCTCCTGTTGCTCTGCAACCTAGACGCTCAAAGCAGCATCTGGGCCACCCTGCCAACCGGTGCTACCCCGCTTCCTCATGATATCAACCATGGCGGCTTGGAAGTTCGATCGACCAGCGAATCATATCCCCAATGATTGGATAGATATCGTTGTGCTTCGCACCGAATCGCATCCAACCTTTCACTGAGTCGTATTGTCCGATGTCACGATTCTTACCTTCGTTATCCGACGGGAGGAATCCGGAAAGACCAGGAAACCTTTTCTCCCTTTCATCCTTTGGAAGCTCAAAACACCTCCAAATTGGATTCGCGTGGCTAAAGTCCATATCGCTCACCCGGTCCAACAGCTTGCTCAGGTTCGTTACATCCGCTTGTCGTCCGAAAGCGTAGTCGTACGTCAATTTCGCAAGAGCCTTAAGCACGACCGGCTGACTTGCGACGGTTTTAGTCTTAGCTCCCTTCACTCCAAAATCAGGAAATTGCGTCACAACATCCCAGTATCGTTTTGCAATGTCTCCCTTTTCCTCGACTTGCCCCGGGGTCGCTCCATTGATGTTTGTCTTGTTTAAAAACAAGATTGCATTGATTGCCACAAGCTCCTTGCGTGTAAACGCTCCCGAGTCCTCGTCCCAATCGTAGATGTCTTTCGTTTCAATCGAAATGTCGCGACGTTCCACCAACTCTTCTTTGATGAAACTATTGATTGAGTTCGACATATCGAACTCTAGCGCCAAGTTTGCATCGACCTTTTTAGCCAGTCGATTGAGGTCATGGAATAGCTGTCGTTCCTCCTCGACAGTCAGTCCAAGGTGAACTTCCACTGAGATTGTACACGCACCTCTCGCGATCTCAGAGCACTCAAGCCACACCGACATCTCCTCAGCAGTGACATCACGGCTCTCTCCTTCGAATTCGTAGAGCGATTGCTTCTTGAGAGGGTACTTTTGCTGAAGTCGGACTTCGTCGAGAAAGCCAAACATCATGTCTAAACCCGACCTTCTGTGTTGCCCGTCAACAATCCAGAGGATATCTCTTTGTGACAACCAGAATCGAAAACCGACAGTATCACCCGAGGAGGTTCGAAGAGGTTCGCCCCTGAGGTTTTTCCCACCAGTACCTGCTGTTCGAAGATTCGCGACTACGGGTTGCAGCGACAGATACGGTTGCTTGCCGAGGGACTTCTGAATCTTGGAATGAGCTGCCGACACGTGCTCACCCCTGGATGTCTTTTCAGCGATCACTGCATCGACGAGTCCTCGCAGAATGTAGATAGCCAGTCCTTTTGCATGCTTGGGGTCGAGCTTTCTCTGTGAGATGGGCGAACCGTTTTCGCCCCGTTCGTTTGCAACCTGTGAAATCCTGAAGAGTTCGAAGACTGGAATCTTCGTCAACAGTGTTCGATGTCCAAGATTGTTTCCCACGAACACGGTCAACTTCGTTTCGTTCGAGTCGCCAACTTGAACCAACTCATCAAACGGCATCAGAGTGTCAGTACTCATCTTCTTCTCCCGTGATGGAACCTGCGTGGGTGAATCCCACACGGCACATAATATACATCCTGGAGTACGCGTCAACGCATCCTGGTGACGTATAATGTGATTCCTGGGAAATAAATACAGAATCCTGGACTGCACTCGCGGCCGGTCCCACGTGGGGTTGGACCCAGGCCCGTTGGGGTTCTCCCAAGCCACTGGGGTTGGGGTGTTTCGCCGGGTGCCGGGTGCCGGGTGCCACTGGCGGTCGCTTTGGGCCGCCAGTGCTTTCGGTGACCGACGCGGGGTGGCCCCGGTTGATTCGCTTTGGAATCTACCGGGGTGGCTGGGCCACAGGAGGTTTGCATTCTCGGTCCCAAGCTCCTGTTTAGAACCGCCGGGTGCCACTGGCGAGGGCTTTGACTCGCCAGTGCTGGGTGGACTCATCTCGGATGAGTGACCACTCACGCCCAAAATCACTGGCGGCCCAAAG
>JAYTWO010000014.1:0-4749 GCA_043743415.1 Planctomycetota bacterium | reverse complement strand
CTATCGCGGGGTGGAGGAGCGACCGTTTGTGAGGTTGTGGGACCGGTAAGACGGCGTACATTCGACTGCGGGGGAGGTGCCTGGGCGTGACCTTCCCTCAGTCGATGTCGGCGCACACGGTATTCGCCAATGACCCTGAAGTGATCCCCGGCAGAGGTTGCACGCGGTTCGGCGTGGTCTACCGTGACTTAAACAATGGTTCATCGCACGATTTGGGGGGATTTCAAAATGCCTGTCGGCTCATGGATTTAGGGAGGCATGGTTCCGATGTCCAATGGCCAGAGGTGTCGAGAGAGGCCCTTGGCCGAGAACCTCGGCTAGGGGCTGACACGCCATGGGTGCATCGGAGACCAGGATATTCCTTGGCCGGTGGCTTCCCAGCCGAGCCGGCTTCCGCTTCGCCCGGCAACGGCATTGCAGCAGGTGGACGTATCTCTATGCAGCCGTTGGACATCGGAATCATGCCTTGGAAAAACCCACCGGTTTACGGCCATCCCCCCAAAGAGTCGAATGAACCGAAAAGCCGGCGTTGCCACCGTTTCGCTGCGACTGGGAGTCTTCGAAACGGAGCGTACTCCGTCACGCCGCCCGGTGGCGCGGGAGCGCTCTGCTGCTCAAATCTTTCGCGGCGCGGCGAAAACTGATCGGCGGACTCTGCCGCTGAGTCCCCGTCCCGGTCGGCATTCGAGCAACTGATCTTTACCCGTTTTGGACATTTTCTTACTGTCCTCCCCGTGAGTCGGGGCACCACGGATTGTGCCCCTGCAAACGGGAACACTGTCGATTCAGACAGCGTTCTTTCAGACAGTGACATCGTGCGGTCATAGCGACCGTCGAGCCAAGCAGACAATCAGGCGAAAGCCGTCGGAAGGAGCCGAAACGCATGCCCCGTACATCTTTGACACTCGCTCTCTGTGCAGTGATCGCCTTCGGTGCTGGTGCCGCAGGATCGTGGTTGACCCGTTCTCAGGGCGGAGTCGCCGTCGTCGATCTGGACAAGGTCGCCAAGGAACTCGGTCGCGATGTCCTGATGGTCAACGACCTCAAAGCCAATCAGAGCCACCTCGCCAATCAGCTCGCTGCCGTCGAGAAGAACGCGGTCTCGAAGCTCCAAGAGATGAAGGCGGACCTCGGCGAAACCCCAGAAGAAGACAAGAAGCTGGAATTCGCGAAGACCGCTCAAGGCGCTCAGATCCAGTTTAACAACCTGCAGAAGCAGGCCGTGGCTGCAATTGGTCAGCGTCGCGATCTCCTGGTCGCCTCGTTCCGTGCGGAAGCTCGTCCGGTCGCTGATAAGATCGCCAAGTCCCACGGGGCCAACGCCGTCATGACCCGCAATGATGCGTTCCTGTTCTCGTTCGATCACACAATCGACATCACCGACGCCGTGATCGCCGAAATGCGAGCCAACCCGGCCAAGCCCGCGACGGCACCCGCAGCCACCCCAGCCCCGGCAACTACCACTCCCGCCGCCGGAGAAGGCACGGTGCGTCAAGCCTCCGCCACCACGACCAAGCCCGCTCCGAAGGCTCGGCCCGCAGCGGCTCCGAAGAAGACCGAGTAGTCCCCGCTTCGCATCCAGATCAGATGCCCGACGAAACGAACTCCACACAGCCCGTGGCCTGAGATCAGGTCGCGGGCTGTTTTCGTATTCATCCGTGAACTCCCCACGGAGCCACTCCAACAACAGTCCCCATTACCCGTCGATCCAACCGTTACATCCGAAGTGGACCGATTCTTGGTCGGCGCTTATCGCGAGTGTTCGATCCCGCGGAGTTGCCTTCAGGTGTAGCGGCAGATTCAGCCGATCATTGGAGTACGAGGGAATCGTTGTTCTGGTCGCTGAATGGCGACCCTGTTCCGAAGGATTGGAACACTCAGCAACTGTCGCTGTCTCAGCGATCGTTAGGGAGTGTTCGGATGTTGTCCCGTACGTTCCGCCTGGCACTGGTGCCCGTCTGTGCGATGGTCGGTCTGCTCTTGGTCTCTGGGTGTGCCACCAAGCACAGTTCGACCCGTGTTCCTCGCTCTGGGGGGCGCGTGCTGCATAACATCACTCCCCGTGCGGATTACAATCCGCCGGCGGACTCAATTCCGATGACCCCGCCCGCGACTGGCGATTCTGACCCGCCGCCACCGACTCGCAGCACCTCGGACCTACCTGTCACTCCGCCCACGGATGACTTCGAATCGGCCGAACGTCCGGGCCGCCACAGTGCCAGCTTCGGTCCGTACACCGGGCAAGTGACTCCCGCATCGAAGTCGGAACCGAGCCGGTAGGCTCCGTGACAGCCCAGAGGTGGCGGTTGGGGTACAGCCTTGAGGCTGCTCGGGAGCCGCCTCAAGGCTGTACTCCAACCCAGATGTCCCGCCACCACTGTTCCGAGAGTCTCATGCCTGAAACCGGAACCCGCCTACTGAATGTCGCCATCGAATCGGCGAAGGCGGGCGGCGATGTGTTGATGAGCTACTTCCGCCAGGGCGTCTCGATCCGCTGCAAGGGGGGCGAGAGCGCGGACCTCGTCTCCGAGGCCGATGTCAACGCGGAGCAGGCGGTCATTCGCGTGATTCACGCGGCGTTCCCCCAGCACGCGATCCTGGGTGAGGAGTCGGCCACCGACACCGACCCCCTCTCTCCCGCGTTGTGGGTGATCGACCCGCTGGATGGCACCACGAATTATTTGCACGACGTACCTCACTTCGCGGTCTCGATCGGATACTTCGAGTACGGCCAGCCGGTCTGCGGTGTCATCTGGAACCCGGCCCGCGATGATCTGTACTCCGCATTGAAGGACCACGGAGCCACGCACAACGGGCGAGCCATCCGCGTCAGCTCGACCGATCGTCTGGACCAGTCGCTGGTCGGCACCGGCTTCCCCGTCAAACGCGACGCCAAGGTGCAGGCGACCTTCGCGGCCATCGACGAACTCTTCGGCCTCAACATCCACTGCATCCGCCGCTTCGGGTCCGCCGCCCTCGACCTGTGCCACGTGGCCAGCGGGCTCTACGGAGCCTTCTTCGAGTACCAACTCTCCGCCTGGGACTTCGCCGCGGGAATGCTGATCGTGCAAGAGGCCGGTGGACAGGTCACCAACGGTCGCGGGGAACCGCTGACGTTAACCAGGTCAAGCATCCTGGCCTCGAACGGATTGTTGCATCCACCGATGCTGGAGATTGTGGGCCGACATCACGAGGGGTTTTGAATCGAGGGGAGCCGGGTCTACCCATCGACCAAGGATCGTTGGAGATGTATGAGTCGTATTTCGCGTCGCGAAAGGCGACAATCGGATACTGAATCCTCGATCGGTGCTTCAGGCTTGGGCAGTCATCCATCGGTTTCGCGGCCCCCACGACCATCATCCCTGGGCACACTTCGGGCACGAATAGTGCAAGCTCAATCGGTCGGTGGGCCACTGCTCTTCGGGGGTGTCTTTCTCCACGCGGATCAGGTGGACGACACCCTTGCCCAGGTCGAGCGCCGCTTCGGTCGAGTCGGCGATGCGGCCTCGCGATGCGGGATCGACCTTCACGCGGTCAACCACGACCTGCACGAGATGTTCTCGCTTGTGGTCGATGGCGGGCACCTCCTCAATGCCGTAGGTGGTGCCGTTGATCCGCACTCTTAAAAACCCCTGCGTCCCGAGTTTATCCCACAGCTTGGTATAGCTCTGACCCACGGGGACTTCGACGGGGGCGGCGATGTAGAGCCGCGTTTCCTTGGGGAGGGCGAGGATGCGGGCGATGATCTGATCGGTCGTTTGACGCTCGACCGGGACTTGGCAGGTGGGGCAGTACGGCTGTCCGAGGCGGGCGAAGAGGACTCGCAAGTAGTCGTAGATTTCGGTGACAGTGCCGACTGTGGAACGCGGGGTGCTGCCGACTGTCTTCTGTTCAATGGCAATCGCGGGGGAGAGACCGGTGATTTGCTCGACGCGCGGCTTGGGCATCTGACCCAGGAACTGGCGTGCATAAGCCGAGAGCGACTCGACGTACCGCCGCTGGCCCTCCGCGTAGAGGGTGTCCATCGCCAGCGATGACTTCCCGCTCCCGCTCGGTCCGCAGAAGACGCTCATTTGGTCGCGAGGGACTGTGAGGTTGAGCGATTGGAGATTGTGCTGCGAGGCCCCGCGGATCACGATGTTGGGATCAGCGAGCGGGGGACGTAAGTCCCCCGTGCCAGCGAGCGCGTGACTGGCCACCACGATGTTCGGGGTCGGTTTGCGTTTCGAGCGGGCGGGTTTCAGTTCGGTGCCGCCGCTCTGCACGGGGGACTTACGTCCCCCGCTCGCTGTCTCCAGGACCGCTCGCAACGCCCTGCCAGTATGCGACCGTTCGCACTTTGCCACCTCTTCCGGCGTTCCGACGCACACGATCTCTCCGCCGCCGCTGCCGCCTTCGGGGCCGAGGTCGATCACCCAATCAGCGGTCTTGACGACATCGAGGCTGTGTTCGACGACGACCACGGTGTTCCCGGCCTCGACGAACCCGTGCAGCACCTTCAGCAGCATCTGCACATCGGCGAAGTGCAGGCCGGTCGTCGGTTCATCCAGCAGATAAAGTGTCTTGCCGGTCGAGCGTTTGCCGAGTTCCCGCGCGAGCTTGATCCGCTGCGCCTCACCGCCGGAAAGCGTGGGGCTCGACTGCCCGAGCTTCAGGTAATCCAATCCCACATCGTGCAGCGTCTTCAGCATCTGATGAATCTTGGGGTGATGCTGGAATAGTTCGATCGCCTCCTGCACATCCATGTCG
>JAYTWO010000013.1:0-2656 GCA_043743415.1 Planctomycetota bacterium | reverse complement strand
GCTCTGCCGATGGCGAGCGAAGCCCAGCCGAGGAAGTTCGGGGATAAGCCGCAAGTCGGCATGCCCGCGCTGCCCCCCGAGGCCACGACCCGACTGGTGCAGGAACTCAACTTGGTAATCACCGGCCCCGCTGTGCTGACGTTGGCCGACTCGACATCCCTTCCGATTGAGAAGGAGGCTAAGCGGCTGTGGAATCACCCGGGGGAACTCACGCTGGCCCAGCGGGTGCGCTTGAACCGACTCATCCTGGAGGCCGCCTGTCCCGCCGGAGTGCGGAAGGTCTATGCCGACGGGTGGCGTCCCGTGGTCATCCTGCTGGGGAGTCTGGGCCTCATCGCAGCTGCGGCGTGGTGCTTCATGATTCGGAACCGCCCCCAGGATCACCCGTGGACCAATCGCGAAGAGTGCGAACTGATCGCGGGCCACGCGGGGGGGGCGTCCATGAAGGTGAAATCCCCGTTCCCCTGGCGAGCCATCCTGACCAGTTCCAGCTTGTGGAACCTCAGCATCTCGCAATTGATGAACAACATCGGGTGGGCGTTTCTGGTGACATGGCTGCCGCGCTATTTGCGAGATGTCCACCTCGTGCCGTTCGAGGAGCGCGGGTTCATGGCCTCGGTTCCGTTGTGGGTGGGCTGGTTCGGGATGCTGGCGGGAGGCTGGGCCACGGACCGTCTGACGAAAGCGATGGGGCTGAAGATTGGTCGGTCGTGGCCGGTGGGGTTGGCTCGGTTGGTGGGAGCTGCGGCGTTTGCGGCGATGCTGATTCACCCGGATGCGTGGACGGCGACGCTCCTGTTTGCTGTGGTGGCGTTCACCACGGACTTCAGTGCCCCGCCGATGTGGGCCTATAGCCAGGATGTCGGCGGGCGGAACACAGCGGCGATACTCGGCTGGGGCAACATGTGGGGGAACTTCGGAGCCGCGTTGTCACCGCCGCTGCTCAATGCCCTGCTGGGTGAGAACAAGGACAACTGGGACTTGGCGTTCGGAGCCTGTGCCGTCGCGTTTGTGATCGCCGGAGTGACGGGGATGTTCATCGACGCGACGAAGAAGATCGACCTGGGAGATGAGGCGATGGTTCCAAATGCGTAGGGTGGGACCAGCCACTCTGGGCACAGGCCCACCATTTTGCAGGGACTACGTCGCACAAGGTGGGTGAGTGGGGCTCGACGTTGGCAGTCATGAATGACGTTCGCGGGGACTGATTTCCGCATGGGCTGACACACTCATCCGGATGTTGATCCCCGGCAACTCACGTTCTGGCGAACGTGGCTACGGCGAACGTGGCTACCGCCCGGTGATCAGCTTGCTGATCGCCTTGAACTCCGGTGTCCCGGCGACTTCGCACCACTCGAACAGGACCGCTTCGACGGTGGTCAGCACGGCTCCGCTGAGCTCCATGCGGCGGAGGGCGACTTGTTTGTCCAACTCCAGGCGGCCCGAAACGGCATCGACCGCGACATGCACCTGATACCCCAGGGCCAGCAGGTCCAGCACCGTTTGCAGCACGCACACATGGGCCTCGATCCCCGCCACCACGATCTGGAATGGCTCGTCCGGTGCGGGCGGCAACCAGCCCAGGCACTCAGTGCAACTGAACCGGGTCTTGGCGGGGCGGTCGACGGCGAACTCGGCGAGTTCGGGGATCGTGGAGCCCAGGCCCTTCGGGTACTGCTCAGTCACATGCGTCGGGACCGACAGGATCTGGGCTCCCTGGGCCAGCAGGCGGCAGCGTGCGATCAATGTTTCACGATCCGGGAGCGTGGGCATAAAACGCTCCTGCATGTCGACCAACAGTAGGCGGCTGCGGTCACGACAGAGGAGTTCGGCACTGCGGGCGGGGGGCGAGGTGTTCATGCAACGATGCTAAGTCGCATCGGGCAGGCATGCAAATGGTGAGCATCAAAAAAGTCACCCGATGCGCGAGTGAGGGCGTACGTCTCTCGATGCTCTGCGAGAGCTCGTCCCTCAGAGGAATCTCAGGTGACTCAACCGGTGCGGGCGATTCTGGGTGGCACTCCTCGCTGCGCTCGGCCTTGCTGACGCGGCGGGTGACTGATCCATCAGTGCTTGCCCGCTCGCGGCAACGCGATCGCATACAGGATCGTCACCACACCCACCCCGATCAGCGTATACGGCAGCCAAGCGGCGAACTGAATCGTGCGGCCATCCCCAGTTCCTTCCGAAATCAGCGACAGCAGCAGATGCTGCGGTGTCTCGGGCTTGAGCGTGACCGCCGTCACATAGAACAACCCGGCTCCCCACAGGGTCAGATTGATCCCCACAGCACTGAAGACTCCCCGAATCATCTCCATCACTCCACAGTCAACCACTGAATCACATCGGCCCTATCGGCGGATGAAGTTCCTGCCTTCAAGCCAAAGTGACACCGACATCAAGATGCCGTCAAACGCTGCTCAAGGTGACGGACTCAACCTTTTCGACGGGGCTCATTGCTCGGCGAGTGAGCAGGTGATCACGGATTCTCCAGCCAAGGCTGTCACCCATTCGAAACTCACTGGAAAGAGTTCGCAGCCAGGATTATACTCCATGGCCCGCAAGGGGCCTCGGAGAGGTGGCAGAGTGGCCGAATGCGCCGGTCTCGAAAACCGGTATGCCCGAAAGGGCATCGAGAGTTCGAATCTCTCCTTCT
>JAYTWO010000012.1:0-5552 GCA_043743415.1 Planctomycetota bacterium | reverse complement strand
TCGTATCAATTAGATAAGAAAAAAGCTTTCGAACCCGCTTTGTATTTAGAAACTGAACATAAAGTGAGTGATAAATTATCACTTTTGTATGGATTTCGTGTTAGCACGTTTTATATGTTTTGCCGCGACGCGAAGTCTTCGGAGCGGAGCGGTGATCGACGCCGGAACGCGGCCTACACCCCGCGTCGGGCCCCAAACAATTCGATGTGGAGCCGGGGGGAGAACTGCCACCCTCGCCCCACGGCGGCTTTTTGCACCCACGCCGATTTCTCGCGCAGGGTCTCCGCCGTGATCGCCTGCGGCATCAGGTACACGTTTTCTGGGGCCACCTCGGGAAACTCGGTCAGCCAGTGCTCGACATCGGCCACATCGCCCGGCTGATCGATGACGAATTTCAGTTGATACGCATAGTCCCGGACCAGCCGCCGGATCACTTCGGGGGCATGCCGCCGCTCATCGTGCCGCGTCGCCCACTCATCCCCCACCGGCGTCGAGTTCCGCAACTTGGGACTGATCGACATCAGGTCCGCGACCACCGGGAGATCGACCGTCCCCGCAGTTTCAATGGTCACGAACGCCCCGCGCTGAGCCAGCTCCTGCGCGAGTGTTACCAAGTCCGGCACCAGCATCGGCTCGCCTCCGGTGAGGACCACATGCGGGCAGTTGTACTGGGCGACTTCCGCGAGGATCGCCTCGACCGACCAAGCTGTCCCCTCGGGACTCCACGACGTATACGGCGTGTCACAGAACCAGCAGCGCAGGTTACAGCCGCTGGTGCGGACGAAGACGCTGGAAGTCCCCGTGTACCGACCTTCCCCTTGAATCGAATGAAAAATCTCCGCGATCTGCATGGGTCGATTGTAGCAGAATTCGTCTGGGTGTAGGGTGGGACCACTGTCCCGTCCACGAGCGACTCCCGACCACGGGCAAATGTGCCTGTCCCACAACGGGGACCACCTCCCCTTCGTTGTCCTTTGTCGTCTGCGGGGAACTTCGGTACAGTTCCCATGTCTCCGGTCACGCGCTGCGCGTGGTCCCGGCGTTTGGTGTCGAATGTCTTGCGGATCGCGTTCTTCGCGGAAGGTGCAGCCATGAAAGTCAACAATTACCCCAAGCTTCACAACGCCGCGTGGCCCGGTGTTGTCGGCAAAGGGTCGCCAGGGGCGGAGCCATTTATCGACCTCGATACGATGCTCGATCACACGGCCAAGGCCAGCGTCAACGGCGTCAAGTTTGACGGCTTTGATCTATTCCTGTTCGACCCGCATATCTCGATTGATGCCGACGAAGAAGACCTCAAGAAACTGGCCGACAAGGCGTCGAGCCGCAACCTGACCATCGGTTCCGTCGTGGCACCCGTCTGGCCACCGACCGGGGGTGGGGCCGCTCTCGATGAAGGGGAAGGCCGCAAGAACTTCCTCACACAAGTCGAGAAGGGGTGCCAGATCGCGATGACCCTGCGCGAGATGGGGATTCGCCCGTATGGAGTGGTCCGCATCGACACCGCTTGCGGTCCTGCGGACTGGCTCAAAGATCCGATTGGCAACCAGCGGAAGATCGCCGAGACGCTGTGGATGGCGTGCGACATTGCCGAGGACTTCGGCGAGAAGCTGGCCGCCGAAGGGGAGATTTGCTGGGGCGGGATGCAGTCGTGGATCACGATGGTCGACCTGCTGGAGCGAGTCGACCGCCCGGAGACACTCGGCTTCCAGGCCGACATGGCCCACACGCTGCTGTACCTCTTGGGGTACAATGCTCCGGAACATCGGCTGTTGCCGGAAGGGTTCGACTGGAAGGACACCGAGGCGTTCGACGAAGCCTACATGAAGCTGACGGACACGCTGCGGCCCTGGACGATGGACTTCCACGTCGCTCAGAACGATGGTACGGTTCACGGCTCGGGCAGCCACGACAAGACCGGTCGCCACTGCCAGGCCAAAGACCCGAACGGCAAGCTGGACATCGTCAAGCGAGCGGGCTACTGGCTCCGCGAAGGGGCCGACGGCACCCCGCACATGCGCTACCGGCACATCTGCTGGGACGGCTGCATGTTCCCGAACACGGTGATGAACAACCCGCAAACGTGGAACGACATTCTGTCGACGATGATCGACGTGCGAAATGCCCACGGGTGGCATGAGTAAGTCGAGTCGCGAACGCAAGCCCAGTGGTTGCAACCACTGGGCTTGCAGTGTCTTGAATCACGGCTGGAGCCAAGGAGTCTCTCATGTGGCGCAAAATTGCAATCTTGACGTGTCTGCTCGCGGTCGCGTCCTGGAGCGTGGTGGCCTTGGCCGCCAGTGTGGCGGGCGTGGTTGCCTCGGTCGACTCAGACACGGGAGCCATCACCGTCGACGCCGCCTCCAAGAAGGGACAGGAGTTCACAGCTGATGAGAAGACGAATATCACTCTCGACGGCAAGAAGGCCATGCTGGCCGATCTCGCTGAAGGCCAGCGCGTGACCGTCACGACGACCACTGCGGGGAAGGTCACGAAGATCGTGGCCAAGTCGGTCGCGGGAGCCACGCCTCGAACCGGGGGAGCCAAGTCGGCAGGCAGTTCGGCGAACACCGGCTGGCACCAGTACGGTGGGCCGAACCGCGACAACGTGTCGCCGGAGACCGGGCTGTTGAAGTCCTGGCCGGCGGGTGGCCCCGAGCTGAAGTGGACGGTGTCCGGGATGGGTGAGGGGTACTCTTCGGTCGCCTTGTCGGGTGACAAACTGCTGACGATGGGAAACCGTGGGAACGAGGAGACGACGATCTGCCTCAATGCCGACACAGGCAAGGAACTGTGGGCCACGCCGACGGGGAATGCGTACCGCGAAAACATGGGAAATGGCCCGCGCGGGACGCCGACGATCGATGGGGACAAGGTGTATGTCCTCGGAGCCAACGGGGACTTGGCGTGCCTGGAACTGGCGTCCGGCAAGAAGGTGTGGGGCGGGAACATCCTCCAGGAGTTCGGAGCCAAAAATATTACGTGGGGGATCAGTGAGTCGGTACTGATCGACGGTCCCAACCTCGTCTGCACGCCCGGCGGCAAGGGGGCGGCAATGGTGTCGCTCGACAAGGCCAACGGCAAGCTCAAGTGGAAGGCCAGCGTCCCCGGCGACCCGCCGACAGGGTACTCGTCGATCCTGCCGATTGAGTTCGGCGGCACGCGGATCTATGTCAACTTTGTGCATACAGGTGTGATCGCCGTGGATGCCAAGACCGGCAACCTACTCTGGGGGAACAAGTCTCCGGCCAATGAAACGGCCAACTGCTCCTCGCCAGTGTTCGAGGGCGACTCGGTCTTCGCAGCCTCCGGGTACGGGACCGGCGGCACGCTGATCAAGATGTCCGGCTCACGCGGCAAGATCAATGCCACCGAGGTCTACAGCACCAAGAACATGCAGAACCACCACGGCGGGATGGTCGTCCTGGAGGGCAACTTGTACGGATTTGATGATGCTGTGCTAAAGTGCCTTGATCTCAAGACGGGCGATGTCAAATGGCAGGACCGTTCGGTCGGCAAGGGATCACTGGTCTACGCCGATGGTCAGCTCATTCTGCGGAGTGAGAACGGCCCAGTGGCTCTCGTGAAGGCCACGCCGACGGCCTATGAAGAGACCGGTCGCTTTGAACCGTCTCGCAGCAACAAGTTCGCCTGGCCGCACCCGGTCGTGGCGAACGGGTGTCTGTTCCTGCGGGATATGGATCAGTTGATGTGCTATCAGGTGAAGTAAGACACATCGCGTTGAGCGGTTTCGGAATTGGATCAAACTAACATCCCGATTTGAACAGTAGGATTTGAACAGAAGGCAACGAAGGTAACGAATGGATCAATCCAAAGGTCCTTCGTTAATCTTCTGTTCAACATTACATCGGGAAGTTGTTTTGGACCAACTCCTGAGCCTCGCCCCTCGTGGAAGCGGATTCGGAACGCGTCTTCACGGAGATTGGATCTTGATGCCGCATCGACTCGTACTCTGGCTGCTCGTGTCATGTGTTGCTTGGGGGCTTGTTGACTCGGCTTTGATTCGTGCCGAGGAAACTGCGGCCCGGCGAAACGTGATCCTGATCGTCGCCGACGATCTGGGTTTCCAGATCGGGGCCTATGGGGACCATGTCGCGAAGACACCGGGGTTGGACCGGCTGGCCGCCAGCGGGACACGGTTCACGCGAGCACATTGTACGACCGCCAGTTGCAGTGCCAGCCGGTCGGTGCTGATGACGGGTTTGCACAATCATGCGACCGGGCACTACGGGCATGCCCATGATTACCATCACTTCTCGACGTACTCCTCAGTGCCGAGCCTGCCGGTGCTGCTGTCCAAGGCGGGGTATGTGACCTGCTCGATTGGGAAGTACCACCTCGCTCCGGAAGCGGTGTATCACTTCGACCAGTACCGCAACGAGAATATCCAGGGTGCCCGCAACTCGACGCAGATGGCGAAGCACGCGGTGGCCTTCATGGAGGAGACGCGGGACCAGCCGTTCTTCCTGTACTACTGCTCCAGCGACCCGCATCGTGGCGGCGGGCCGGGCGGGTTTGGGAATACGAACGAGGCGGACAAGTCGCCGTACCCGGACTGCCTCACCGAGCAATTCGACCCGCAGTCGATCGTCGTCCCGCCGTGGTTGCCCGACCTCCCCGAGGTCCGGGCCGAACTGGCCGAGTATTACACCGCGATCCATCGGTTCGACCAGGGAGTCGGGAAGCTGCTCGATTACCTCGACACGAGCGGGCGGGCCAAGGACACGCTGGTGATCTTCCTGACCGACAACGGCCCACCGTTTCCGGGAGCGAAGACGAATCTGCACCAGCCGGGGATGCACCTGCCCTTGCTCGTACGGAACCCGCTGACCCCATCGTCGGGCACCACCTGCGACGCCCGCGTCTCGTGGGTCGACATTACGCCGACGATCCTCGACTACTGCCAAATCACCCCCGCTCCGCAGCCGCCGATCATCCCCGCTGCCAACGATGACAACCCCGAGGTGGCCCGGCCTCGCCACCGACCCGTGCAACCGGTCAAGTTCCACGGGCGCTCGTTCCTCACCGCGATGACCGAAGAACACCCGACCGGTTGGAACACGCTGTACGCCTCGCACACGTTTCACGAGATCACGATGTACTACCCGATGCGGGTGGTGATTGATGGGGACCACAAGCTGATCTTCAACATCGCTCATCAGTTGCCGTACCCGTTCGCCAGTGACATCCAAGCCTCACCGACGTGGCAGGCGGTCCTCCAACGCGGCGAGAAGCAGTACGGACAGAAGACGGTCGAGTCGTACCTGCACCGCCCGAAGTTTGAACTCTACGACCTCAAGACCGACCCGTGGGAGTCGACCAACCTGTCCGACAGCCCCGCTCACGCTGAGCGGTTGAAACAGTTGCAGACGCAGTTGCACGAGTGGCAGAAGGAGTCGAAAGACCCGTGGGAGCTGAAGTGGGAGTACGAATGAGGAAGGAAGCCTTCAGCGGTCAGCTTTCAGATCAGTACGACGGACATCCTTGTCCGTCGATGTCGCGACGGACGAGGATGTCCGTCGTGCAGGCTA
>JAYTWO010000011.1:0-14945 GCA_043743415.1 Planctomycetota bacterium | reverse complement strand
GCCCTGCTTCAACTCGGTCTGCACGACTGTGCTGGGATTGCTCTCGCTGTTGACCAGTTCTCTGGCACCGGTTCGCGACTTCGGGATCTACTCCTCCATCGGGTCAACGATCAGCCTGTTTATGGTGCTGGTCGTGCTCCCCGCGTTGCTCAAGTTGTTTCCGACTCAAGGGTTCAAGCTGCCGGACGGCGATGTCCGCCGCTGGCTGGTGTTCGGTCGGTTTCTGATCAGACACTCGCAAGCGGTGCATATCGCCTGTTGGGCGACCTGCCTGATCGCCACCTCCGGAATAATCTATTTTGAGACCGAGACCCGGATCATTCGCAACTTCGCGGACAACACCCGCTTGATCCGCGACTTCCGGTACATTGAGGAGAACCTCTCGGGTATCTCCTCGGTGGAGACGGTCATCAAGTTTGACCGGGAGAGCCAGAAATCGCTGCGGTTCCTGGAGCGGATGGAGGTCGTCCGCCAGATCGCCAATGGCATCCGCCAGCATTCGCAGGTCACCGGAGCCGTGTGCCTCCCCGATTTTCAGCCGGTCCGCGAAGCCCCCGATCAGTCCGCCAGCACCCGTGAGAAGATCGCCTACAACCGCCGTTCCTCGCAGACGGAGAAGCAGATCAAGTCGGCCACCACCGCCGACATCCGATCCTTGATCGGTGTGGCCGGTGAGTCTGCGGACCTGCTCCAGCCGGGCGACCATCTGTTGAACTCGGAGGGCGATGAACTCTGGAGAATCACCGCCCAAGTGCCCGCCCTGGCTGATGTGAACTTCACCCTGTTGACAGCAGACCTCAACCAGGTCGTCCAGTCGGTGACTCAGCACCATCCTGGGGTCGGACACGTCGTCACCGGAGCTGTGCCGTTGTTCATGCGAACACAGAAGGCCCTGCTCGACAGCCTGATCCAGAGCTTCGGCGTGGCCTTTCTGACGATCGCTGCGGTGATGATGTATGCCCTCCGAGATGTCATCTCTGGAGCCTTGTGCATGATCCCGAACGTGTTGCCAATTACGGCGGTCTTCGGGGTGGTGTGCTGGGCGGGAACACGGATTGATATCGGGATGATGATCACCGCATCCGTCGCGCTCGGACTGGCTGTCGATTCGTGCCTACATCTGACGACTTGGTTTCGCAAAGGGCTGGAGAGTGGCCTGGAGCGGGATGAGGCGATCGTGCAGTGCATGGTCGACTGCGGACCGGCGATGCTCCAGACGACAGCCGGAGTCTCGCTGGCGATGCTCGTATTGTACCCCTGCGAACTGGTCATGATCAGCCGGTTCGGGTGGTTGATGGCGGCTCTCATTGCCGCTGCGTATGTGGGGGATATTGTCCTGCTGCCGGTGATGATGCGTGGCCCGTTGGGGAAACGCATTGAGGATCAGGTTCGCGCGAAGCAACGCCTGGCCGCGCTGGCTGTGGTGGCGATTGAACCTGCATCCACTCCTGAACGGGTGGAACTCCAGATCATCCACAAGGAGGATTCCTCGACCCCTGATTCCGTGATCCCGGCCCCGCACCTGCCCCTCGAAAAATCCCGCACCCGCCGCAATCGCCAGGCAGGCTGACCGATGCGACGCACCATTTGTGACAATCCTGCCTGCTGGAAGTGGGGGCGTCCCTGACGGCAGATTTCTTACGAAATCTGCTACCCTGAAGCAGGAATGCGGCTTCGGTTCGGGTGAAGGCAATTTGCGTGACTGATTGGGACTCTGCGGAACGAGATCGGCTGCTGCGCCAGTACGCGGAAATCGCGACGTTGGCGGGTGGGCTGGCTCACGAAGTCCGCAACCCGCTCTCGACGATTCAGATGAATCTGGAATTACTCGCTGAGGATCTTCAAGGAGCCACTGACCCGAACCTGGGGCGGATGCGGCGAAAGCTGGAAACGATGCGCCGCGAGTGTACGCACTTGGAGGGCATTCTCAACGCCTTTCTGCAGTTTGCGCGGGCGGGGGAGATGCAGCGGGCCACGACTTCGCTGAATCGGATCGTGACCGAGTTTCTCGACTTCTATCGCCCCGAGGCCCAGGCGAGTGGCATCGACCTCTCGCCGCACCTGGCCCCCGATCTGCCCCCGGTCTCCGTGGACGAAAACCTGATCCGGCAGGTTCTGGCCAACCTCGTCCGCAACTCTCAACAGGCGATGCCCGATGGCGGACAGATCGACATTCAGACCGCCACGACCGGGGAACGAGTGACGTTGTCCGTGATCGACACCGGCAAAGGCATGGACGAACGAGCCCGCAAGAAGGCGTTCGAACCGTTCTTTTCCACAAAGTCCAGCGGAAGCGGACTGGGCCTGCCCACGGTGCGAAAAATCATCGAAGCCCACGGCGGGACCATCGCCTGCGAGAGCGAACCGGGTCGCGGCACCAAATTCACCATCGAATTGCCTGGGATTGACGCGTGACCCCCGTGGCTGCCGCGTCTTCCTGAATTGTTTCGAAAGGCCCACATGCAGTTCCGCCAGGGGCATCTCACTTGTTTTGCGTAATTCCTCTCCCCTATGATGTCGAAACAGAGTAG
This sequence comes from Planctomycetota bacterium, assembly GCA_043743415.1. Lineage (GTDB taxonomy): Bacteria > Planctomycetota > Planctomycetia > Planctomycetales > Planctomycetaceae > TH-plancto1. The sequence goes on along the minus strand of JAYTWO010000011.1, from coordinate 12,414 downwards.
AATGATTTGTGTGGAAGTCGGTCTGGATCCGAGATGATCCGGGAGTTGAAGTCACATGGCAATTGCATCGTGGTGGAAGAGCGTCCGCGCTCAGTGGGTGAAATCGCCTCGTCGGGCTCGTCGCCGGTTTTCGGTGACTGGCGAACTCGAAGACCGCATCCTGCTGACAGTGTCGGCCTACGAGCAGCTGTTCCTGGAATTGGTTAACCGGGCGCGGGCGAATCCCACGGCGGAAGCGACTCGGCTGGGGATCGATCTCAACGAGGGCCTGGCTGCAGGAACCATTGCGACGGGTGCCCGTCAACCGCTGGCGATCAATGATGCCTTGCAGACGGCCATTCAAGGGCACCTGCAGGACATGATCAATTTCGACTTTTTCTCTCATACCGGGTCGAACGGTTCAACGCCCTCGACCCGCATCGTGGCTGCCGGGTATCTCAACCGCATTATCTCGGGAGAGAATCTCGCTTATCGAGCGACCACGGGCACCCCCAACGTCGAGTCGATGGTCATTCAGGAGCATACCGATCTGTTCGTCGATGCCGGGATCACCGGACGCGGTCATCGCATAAACATCCTGGAGACCACATTCAAGGAAGTCGGCTCCGGCGTCAGCACCGGGGTCTATACGAGTGGCGGCACGAACTTCAACGCGGTCTTCACTGGCAACGACTTCGCCGCCCGAGCTGGGAACTCGTTCCTGACCGGTGTGGTAATCACCGACAGTGTGTCCGCGAACAGTTTCTACAACGTGGGCGAAGGTCTGGCGGGAGTCAACATTGCAGTCTCCAACTCGCTCGGGCCGGTCGCCAGCACCACCTCCAATGGAGGCGGCGGCTATCAACTCCAATTGCCCGCCGGAACCTACAGCGTCACGTTCTCGGGGACCGGGATCTCTGTTCCGGTCACAAAGTCGTTCACCATAGGCACCCTGAACGTGAAGGTCGATGCGAACACGCGGACCGATACGCCAACTCCGCCCACCGTCGCCTTCTCGGCCAGTACCTACTCCGTCAACGAAGCCGCCGGGACAGCCACCATCACCGTGAACCTGTCGCGAGCTGCAACCGCGGCGATGTCGGTCAACTACGCGACCACTAACGGCACCGCCACCAGTGGCTCGGACTACACCACCGCGACCGGAACTTTGAGGTTCGCCGTGGGTGAGGCCTCGAAGACCTTCACGGTCCCGATCCTCAACGATCTGCTGATCGAGCCGTCCCAGACCGTCAACCTCACGTTGTCAGCACCGGTCGGGACCACACTCGGCACGCAGACGACAGCGGTGCTGTCGATCGTGGACAACGATTTCCCCGCCCTGAATTTCGACTTCGTCACCAAGACGGTCACGGAAGCCACCACGGCTGCCAGTTACAAGGTGAACCTTTCGGTAGCTTCGACGCAGACCATCACCGTCAACTTCGCCCTCAGCGGCGGAACCGCCATCAAGGGCACCGACTTCAATCTGACCAATGGAACACTGACGTTCGCACCGGGCCAGCTCTCGAAGACCATCACATTCACGGTGATCAACGACGCCCTGGATGAGGACAACGAAACGATCCAGATTGCCTTGTCCGCACCGACGAATGCGACGCTGGGAGCCTCTTCAACCACGACCTACACCATCACCGACAACGACACCGCCCCCACCGCCAAGTTCGACTTCCGCACCGCTGCGGGAGCTGCCACCAGTGCCGTCAGTGTGGCCGAGTCCGTGGGCACTCTGTCTGTGCCGATCATCCTGTCCAAAGTTGCGGGCCGTGCGATCACGGTGAATTTGGCGGCCATCACGGGGGGCACCGCCAGGGCGGGAATCGACTTCAATCTGGCAGCCAGCAGCGTCACGTTCGCTCCGGGAGAGACGCGCAAGATGATCGCGTTGAACGTCACTAATGACACTCTCGACGAGCTCAATGAGACCATCAAGCTGGCTCTGACCTCGACGACAGCCGTCATTGGCACCGGCACCACGGTCACGATCACCGATAATGACGCGGCTCCCACCGTGTCGTTCACGACAGCCACCTCCAGCGGTGCAGAGAATGTCGCCAGTCCGGGCACGGTGCGGGTCGCCTTGTCCACGGCTTCCGGGCTGTCCGTCACCGTTAAGTATGCCGTGACCGCCTCTGGCACCACAGCTGTCAGTACGGACTACACTCTGGCTGCTGGCACGTTAACGTTCCTGCCGGGTGAGACCGCGAAGACGATCCCGCTGGTCCTCAAGAACGACATCCTTCGAGAATCCTCAGAAACGATCAAGATCACCCTGTCAACGCCCACGAACTCCGTTCTTGGCAGCATCGTGTCGCACATCTTCTCGATTCTGGACGACGAGTTGGTGGTGGTGTAGTACGGAGTCGCGAGAAGGATTGCTCCGCTTCGAAGACTGCGAGTCGCGGCTAAACACACTCTTTTCGGTGTCGCGGTTGCATCTGTCGCCAAACTCCGGACAATGCAGGGTCCGGGTTTCGAGGCGAGGTGTGCAGTGTCAGTTCCTAAAGTGGTGATCGTCGGGCGTCCGAATGTGGGCAAAAGCTCGATCCTGAACTGGCAGGCGGGTCGGCTCGTCTCCGTGGTCGACCCCACAGCCGGGGTGACGCGCGACCGCGTCGGGCATTTAATGTTCGTCGGCGAGCGATATTTTGAGATGGTCGACACCGGCGGCATCGGGATTGTCGACTCAGACGACCTGTCCGAGGACATCGAACGCCAGATTCAGGTCGCCATCGATCAGGCCACCATTATTCTGTTCGTCGTCGACGGCATCACCGGCGTGACGCCGCTCGACCGCGTGGTGTCGGAACGCCTGCGCAAGGTCAACAAGCCCAAGTTGATCGTCATCAACAAGTGCGACTCGACCAAGACGGATGCCGAGATTCACGAGTTCCACGGCTTGGCCGAAGCTGAGTTGCTGCAAACCAGCGTGAAGGCCAATCGCGGGCGCGACGCCCTGATGGAGACGATCATCGACCTGCTGCCGCCCGCAGCTGAGGGCGAAAACGCCGAGGGTCAGGCGCTGGCCGAGGAGCCGGAACTCAAGATGGCGATCGTCGGTCGCCGCAACGTCGGCAAGAGCACGTTCATCAACGCCCTCGCCGAAACCGAGCGCATGATCGTCAGCGAGATCGCGGGCACGACCCGCGACAGCGTCGACGTGCGGTTCGAACTCGACGGCAAGTCGTTCGTGGCCATCGACACGCCCGGGGTCCGCAAACGCAAGAGCCTCGCCAACGATATCGAGTTCTACGGCCTCGTCCGCGCCCAAAAGAGCATCCGCCGGGCCGATGTCGTGCTGTTCGTGTTCGATGCCACCCAGACCATCTCACAGGTCGACAAGAAGCTGATGGAGGAAATCCAGGACAACTCGAAGCCCTGCATCTTCGTCGTCAACAAGTGGGATCTCGGCCTCGAACTCGGCCAGACCACCGAGAAGTGGGGCAAGTATTTCGAAGACACCTTTAAGAGCATGCGGCATGTCCCCGTGGCCTTCATCACCGCCAAAGACTCCCACAACATCAAGCAGCTGATCAACCTGGCCCAGACGATCTTCAAGCAAGCCCGCGAGCGCGTGTCGACCGGCCTGCTGAACCGGGTGCTGCAAGAGGCCCTCAAAGCCAACCCCCCGCACATCGCCAAGAACCGCACCCCCAAAGTGTTCTTCGCCACCCAGGTCACCACCGAACCGCCAACGATCGTGGTCAAGGTCAACGATGTGGAACTCTTCAGCCCCGCCTGGGAGCGGTATCTGCTCGGCCGGTTCCGCGAGGATCTCCCGTTCAAGGAAGTCCCGATCCGGTTGTACCTGCGCGGGAAGTCGAAGGACGACGGCGACGACGACAAATAACCCGTAGCGAGCGGGGGACATCAGCCCATTGGCACTGACTTTGTCGCCTTTTGCCGCGCAAAAGGGCGTCCTTTCGCAGAGCGAAAGGCGACAATCACCGACCGCAGCTTGCCCCCTCCACCTCCGGACCTGCCATGACGCTTCAAGAACTCCAGTCTCTGATCGACACGATGTACTCTCGCAAGGACGAAGAACGCGGGATCGAGGGCACGTTCATGTGGCTGATGGAGGAGGTCGGCGAACTGGCGACCGCACTCCGCAGCGGGACGAAAGAAGAACTCGCGATGGAGTTCGCCGACGTGTTGGCCTGGCTGGCGACGATCGCGAACGTGGCCCAAATCGATCTCCAGGCGGCGGTGCAGGCCAAGTACGGAAACGGCTGTCCGGGGTGCCAGCAGATGGTGTGCGTGTGCGGGGTGGAGGAGAAGCCGTAGTTCAGCCATGGCAAAGCCCAAGGGTTGCAACCCCTGGGCTTTCTGTGCCGCGAAAGCTCGATTGCCGCAAAGCCATTACTGCCAAGAACTTTAGAGAATCTCCCTCGCCAATATACTTATTGACACTTTTTCAGAACCGGTCGTATACTCCGCCGCCTTTCGACCACCCCGGCGATTTGCTTGCCGGGCGAGGTCGGGCGTGTCCCTCCCTTTCGGTCTCCTCCTTTCCCCACGTCTGGGGGGTTGTCTCCACGGCGAAGAACAGGCCGCTAGCGCCGTGCCGCTCTCCGCGTGGCGTCCATCCGAACACCCACTCCCCTGCCGGTTCTTCCTACCGGAACTCTCTTTGTGAACTTCCTCGCGAATCGATCCTCGACGCTGTGGGCGCTGTTGGCGCTGGCGCTGGGGGTCTGCGCGCTGGCAGCGGTTCAGGCTCAATCGCCGCCGGGAGCGGGACATAGTAGGCCATCGCTGTCAAGAGTCGAGCGGGCGTTACTCCCGCCGACTCCCGACGAGCCCGCCCAGCAGCCGGAACCCACCGACCCGATCACGATCAGCTCCCAGTACGCCTGGCGCTGGGAAGAATCGGGGCAGGTGATCCTGTTCACGCGAGGTCAGTGTCGCGTGACCCAGGGGCCGACCGTGCTCGAAGCGGAAGAGATGGTCTTCTGGGGCGGCGCGGTCGAGTCGACCGAAGAGGAGCGGCTGACGATCTACCTCGAAGGCGAGGCCCGGCTCAGCGAACCCGACCGCACGGTGTCCAAGCCCCACATGCTGGTCGAACTCCACACCCGGTCGAAGATCAGCTGCCAGAAGATTCCGGTCGAGCAGTCGATGGCCGATTCGGGCACCTACCAACGGGGAGATGAACGCCGTCGCAGCAGTCGGAAAGATCTGGTCCAGACACAGTTCGCCGAGGTGGCCCCCGATGGCCAGACGCTCTGGGACGACGGGTCCATGCTCCTGGGACAGACGACGACGCCCCTGTTGACCCCTCGCAAAGTGACGATCAACCCCCGCAACCTCGGATCGGACTTCAAGGTCCACAGCGAAGTCGATCGCAACAAGCAGCCGCCCGAGTCGATGACCACCGTCCAGGGTGGCGTGAACATCGTCGTCGAGAATGTCCCCGTCATGCTCAATGGGCAACTGATCCTGACGCGGATCGATCTCTCTGCCGATCGAGCCGTGATCTGGACCTCCGCAGAGGGCCTCGGCCAGCCCGGCGGCGGGTTCGAACTCAACGAGAACACTCCGTTCCAGGTCTACCTGGAAGGGGACATCGTCGTCCGGCAGGGAAACAGCGTCGCCAGTGCCAGCCATGCCTTCTACGACATTCGGGACCGCCGGGGCTTGCTGATGAACAGCGAGTTGCGAACCTACATCCCCGAACTCGATTCGTTCCTGCGCGTGCGGGCTGACACGATCCGGCAGATGTCCGAGACCAGCTTCCAGGCCCAGAACGCCTGGTTCACGACCAGCCAATTGGGTCGGCCCGGCTACAGGCTCCAGGCGGGGTTCATCACCATCGACGATCGCCCCAGCTCGTGGGGCAGCCGCGTCGATCCCGCCACCGGCCAGCCCGTGACCTCGCCATACATCACGTCGACCAACAACACCCTGTTCATCGAAGAGGTGCCGGTGTTCTACCTGCCGCGTCTCAGTGGGCCGGTCGAGGAGTCGCCGTTCCCGCTGGAGTCCGCCTCAGTCGGCTTCAGTGGCATGTTCGGGGCTGAACTCAACTCAGTGTGGAGTGTCGACAAGCTGTTCGGGTTCGACCTGCCCCAAGGGGTCGACTGGGATCTATTGATCGATGGCTACACCAAACGTGGTCCCGCGATCGGGACTCGCGGGAACTACGATGTGCATGGTCAGGTGTTCGGTCAACCCGCGCACATCACGGGCGAGGGCTTGCTGTACTATGTATACGATGGTGGAAAGGACCGACTGGGATTGGGACGCAATGATCTGGCGTTCCCCGACCCCAATCGAGGACGAGCCCTGCACCGCAACCGGATCGAGTTCCCGTTCGGCGTCTCGATCTCAAGCGAGTTGTCCTACTTCCTCAACAACGATCGCAACTTCCTCGAACAGTATTACGAGTCGGAGTTCGATCGCGGCAAGGACCAGGAAAACCTCGTCAACCTCGCCGTGCAGAACGACAACATCACCGGCAGCCTGATGTTCCAGACCCGACTCAACGACATTTTCGACCAGACCGAGTGGCTGCCCCGGCTCGACCTCACTGTCCTCGGCGAACCGTTGCTGAACGATACGGTCAGTTGGAGCAGCCACAGTTGGATTGGCTACGGCCACATCCGCCCGGCCCAGGCCCCCACTGATCCGGCGGACACATTCGACCCGTTGCCTTACCTGCCGGATGTGCAGGGACTGGTGACGGGCACGCGGCATGAGTTGAGCCTGCCGTTCCAACTCGGGCCGGTGAAGGTGGCTCCGTATGCCTTGGGCGAGGCGGCCCACTGGCAGCAGGACATGACGGCCAACGACCGCTCGCGTTTGTACGGCAGTGCGGGGGTGCGAGCCAGTGTTGAGTTCTGGCGGGCGGTGCCGGAGATCCAAAGCTCAGTCCTTGGGCTGAATGGACTGGCTCACAAGGTGGTCCTGGATGCGGACTATTCGTACTCGCGGTCGACGCAATCGCTGTCAGACATCCCGCAGTACAACGCCTTCGATGAAGATGCCCAGGAGCGGTTCCGCGAGCGGTTCCTGGCTCTGGAATTCGGGGGGGCGCTCCCCGCCCAGTTCGACCCTCGGTTCTATGCCGTGCGGACCGGAGCTGGGCAGAGCGTGACCGCGGCCTATCAGGAACTGGTCGACAACCAACAAGTGCTGCGGCTGGGCCTGCGGCAGCGGTGGCAGACGAAGGAAGGCCCGTTCGAGCGGCAGCGCATCAAGGACTGGATGAGCCTCGACCTGGAGCCAGCATCTTCCCCAACGCGAATCGCGACAACTTCGGCGAGACGCTGGGCCTCTTGACCGGACGCTACATGTGGCAGGTCGGTGAGCGCACCCAGCTCGTGGCCAATGCCGTCGTGGACCCGTTCAATGACGGCCAGCGAGTCTGGAACGCGGGCGTCCTGACCCAGCGCGGGCCCCGCGGCAGCCTCTATGTGGGCGTGCGACAGGTGAAAGCCGGGCCGGTCGATAGCCGCCTGCTCACCGGCAGCTTCAGCTACCGCATGAGCGAGAAATGGATCTCGACGCTGGGGGCCTCGTACGACCTCGCCGAGGGCCGGGATCGCGGGCAGTCGCTGACCATCACCCGCATCGGCGAGTACATGCTGTTCCACCTCGGCACCGGCTACGACCGCAGCCGCGATAACTTCAGCGTAAATATCATGATCGAGCCGAGGCTAGGTAATAAGTCGACCTCGACGCAGATGAGTTCCCTCATCGGCAACGGGTTCCAGTAATGTAGCACGACGCTCCGCGTCGTGAGTGACGACGCGGAGCGTCGTACAACAATGGAATGGTGGGCCTGCGCCCAATGCTGCTGGTCCCACCCTACGGCCAGAGACGATCAATAGAGCATAGTCGCTCCTCTCTCCCCGCGAAGGCCACCCGATGCCCCCGCGCAAGCGTCCCGTCGAGACCAATCCGCACACTTCGCCCACGCATCCCCGTGCGTATTATGTGCCTTTTCAGCAGTACCTGGCTGCCGAGTGCGGGATGTCGGCCAACACGATTGCCGCCTACCGCAATGACCTGTCGCAGTTCCTGAGCTGGCTCGAATCGCAGAAGGTGCTGTCGCTGCTGCAAGTCGACCTCGCCCTCATGAGCGGGTATTTGCAGCACATGCACGGGTTGGGATTGGCCGCCAGCAGCGTGGCCCGCAAGCTGGTCGCGCTGAAGATGTTCTTCCGGTATCTCGTACTGGAGCAAGTCGTCACCGAGAGTACGATCGACCTCATCACCTCGCCGAAGCTGTGGCAGTATCTGCCCACGGTCCTCAGCCCGGAGATGGTCGAGAAGTTGCTCGCCGCTCCCTGCCGGGAGGACCGCTATCCGCTGCGGGATCGGGCCTTGCTGACGGTGATGTACGCCACCGGCTGCCGAGCCTCCGAGGTGGCGAGCCTCAAGCTCTCCGACATCCGGCTGGGGGAGCGGTACTGCCGGTGCCTGGGCAAGGGGAACAAGGAGCGGATCGTCTCCCTCAACCCGGTGGCGGTGTTGGCGCTGGAGGCGTACCTCGAACACGAACGCCCCCAGCTGGTGCATCAGCAGGGCGAAGAGGCCCTGTTCCTCACCCGCTCCGGCAAGACCCTGACCCGCATCAACGTTTGGCACCTGGTCAAACGCTACGCCGGGCGGATCGGCTGCGGCCAGAAGATCAGCCCGCACACGCTGCGTCACAGCTTCGCGACGCACATGCTGGCGGGCGGAGCGGAGATTCGCGCCCTGCAAGAGATGCTGGGCCACGCCAGCATCCGTACGACTCAGATCTACACCCACGTCGAGCACAGCCGGTTGAAGGCGATCCACTCGCGCTGCCACCCGAGGGGGTAGTCATCAATGCCGAGTCGTCTTTCGCTCCGCGAAAGAACGTTCTTTCGCAGAGCGAATCGGCGACACTGAGCATCAATCGAGCGCGATCACATGGTTCGTCATCCGCTCGTACCCTGACTCCGTGATGAGATAGTTGTGCTCGATTCGCATGCCGCCGATCCCTTCGGCATAGGCCCCCGGTTCGAGGGTGATCACATCCCCGGCTTGCAGCACGTCTGTACTCTCGGGGACCAGAATCGGCGGTTCGGGGTGGGCCAGACCCAGTCCGTGCCCGGCGTGGTGCGTGAACAGCTCGGGGCGTCCGGCATCCGCGAACGGCTGGAAGACCGCTGCATGCACGGCACTGGCTGCAACTCCCGCCGTGAGGACCGATTCACCGCCTCGCATCCCCGCGACGCACAGGGCGTGCATCTCGCGCAGAGCCGGTGAAATGGCTCCCACCGCGAATGTGTTCGTGAAGTCCCCGCGATACCCGTCCAGCACGACCGAGAAGTCGAGGATATACAGATCCCCCGCTTGCAGCGTGTAGTCGGTGGGGAGTCCGCCGACCTTGGGCTTCGTCGCATTCGTGGCCCGGAAGTCCCCGTACACCAGTCCCGGTCGACCGGCCCCCGCGATGCTCGCATCGGCCACAGCTCGATAGAGTTCAAGTTCCGTCACACCGGGCCGGATCACTTCCTTGGCCCGCGCCATGCCCGCCTCACCGCCGCGCATGCACTGTTGCAGCAGGGCGATCTCGTCCGGCTCTTTACGACGGCGGACCACTCGCAGAGCGGTGCCGAGGTCGGTGAAGATCGGACCGTCGGCGGCCTCTTGCGAGGCATTCCGTGACTCCGGAGGCAACGCGAGGACATCCCCGGCTGCCACCGGCAGAGCCTCGGCCTCAATCAGCCCCCGTCGACCCTTCAGTTCCGGTTGCAGCTGTCGCAGCGCGTTGAGCAGCGCATGATCGCGATTGATGACCGCGTGTTTGTGGTCGTACCACTTCTCGACGATCTCGCGATCGACGTATGCCTTGTGGACTCCGGCCCGCAGTGCGAAGTTATCGCCCAGCAAGGTCGTACGCCCGTTGCGTTCCAGGCACAACCAGCCGCGTTCCCCGCCCGAGAAGCTCAGCGGCTGAACCCAGAAGTTGGCGAGGTACTGGACGTGCCGCGGGTCGGCGACGAAAAGCCATTCGACATCCGCCGGGAGCGACTCCCACAACCGCTTCCGCCGAGCCAGACAACCTTCGAGTGTGAGCATGAGTGAACCCGTCAATCAGTGTGGAGTGGCCAGCACCGGGTGGCCTCTGATCGATGGACCTACCGGAAGGGAGTAGGGTACGCGATCTGGGTGAGGTTGAGAATCGATGGGAGATACTCTCACGGGGACAGGATGCATTCGCCTATTGGCGGTCTCCAGGTTCCGTAACCCGACGCGTGAGCGAGGGCCGAGCGCAGCGAGGAGTGCCACCAAAATGCGTCAAGCATCTGAGCGACCTCTGGGGGCCGATCTCTCGGAAAACATCGAGAGACGTACGCCCTCGCTCACGCGTCGGGTACCCAGGCTCCGAGACCCGACTCGCCCATTCGGGACGTTCCTCACACATCATTCCCCAGTCCACAGCCCAGTACCGCCATTGGGCGAATGCGCCCCGGCCACACGGCCACGACGTGTGTGCATCAGATAAAGTAGGCAGTGGCAAAAAAACGCCACTGAGGCGGCAGCGCGATTCGATTCTGGCACTCGGTGCATACGGCTGGCAGAGTCTGGACTAGGAGAACACCAGGAGTGGGTGAGCCGCAGATGAACACAGATGAACGCAGATGAGAGATGAACCGGGGCGATGTCCTCTCGTTGTTGAGCCTCTTCATCTGCGTTCATCTGCGTTCACCTGCGGCTCCCCCTTGGATCATGACGCGCCGCGTGGAATCGCTGCCTACTTTTCTGATGCCCACACGGCGGCACTCACCTGAGTGGTCGTACCACGTTTAGTTCCCCCTTACCCGAGCGTTTGATAAGGTGTCCCCGATGTGTCTTGACGATGCACCCATTCCGTCTTCGAGTCTGCTTGCTCTGTGAGGTATCCCATGTCCGATTCGCACGCTCCCTCCACGTCTGCTGTCAGTCCCCTCGCACTCCCGCGTCGTTCTTTTCTGGCCGCTGCGGCAGGAGCCATCGGTGTGGCAGCGGTGGCCACTTCGGCGCTGGCTCGGGACTATGGTGACGGTGCTGAGCCGGTGCGGTATCCCGATCCGGATATCGTGACCCTCGATCCGCGTTTCAAGAAGTACGCCCTCGGCAACACCCCGATTCAGCGGATCTACCACAGTCAAGAGATGCTCTGGGCGGAAGGCCCGGCGTGGAACGGCGTGGGGCGGTATCTGCTCTGGTCCGACATCCCCAACAATGTGCAGCATCGCTGGCTGGAAGAGGACGGCCACGTGAGCACGTTCCGCAACCCGGTCGGCAACAGCAACGGCAACACGTTCGATCATCAAGGCCGCCAAATCTCGTGCGAGCACGGCAACCGCCGCGTCGTGCGTTACGAGTACGACGGCAGCCTGACCGTGCTGGCTGACAAGTTCGACGGCAAGTCGTTCAACGCTCCCAACGATGCGGTCGTCCATCCCAACGGCGACATCTGGTTCACCGACCCCGGCTACGGCAGCTTGATGAACTACGAAGGGAACAAGGCGAAGGGGGACTCGAAGCAGCCGTACCAGAAGGAAGCTGTCTATCGTATCGACGGCAAGACGCTGAAGATTGAGAAGGTCACCGACGAGATCTTCAAGCCGAACGGGCTGTGCTTCTCACCGGACTACAAGAAGCTCTACGTGGCCGATACGGGAGCCTCGCATTACGACGAGGCACCGAAGAATATCAAGGTGTGGGATGTGGTGGAGGAGAAGTCGCTGGCGAATGGGCGGGAGTTTGCTTCGATGAATCTGGAGATGCGAGTGGACTTGACTGAACTTGAGAAACAGTCACTCAAGAAACAGGGGGTGGAAGCTGTGTGGAACAACGTCACGAAAGCCGGGTTCGCCGATGGCATCCGCTGCGATGTCGATGGCAACATCTGGGCGAGCGCGGGCTGGGTGGGTGAGGGCTACGACGGCGTGCATGTCTTCGAGCCGACCGAAGGGGTCCGCATCGGCCAGATCCGCCTGCCGGAGATCTGCAGCAACGTCTGCTTCGGCGGCACCAAACGCAACCGCCTGTTCATGACCGCCAGCACCTCCGTCTACGCCGTGTATGTCGAGACGCAAGGGGCGCACATCACGTGAGAAGTATCTCGGTCAAGGATCTCCGTCCCAAGCTCCGCTGGGGACGGAATATCCCCGAAGCTCCCCTTCGCCCGCGCGCCAAACGACTCGGACATCGGAGACTACCAACTCGAGAAAACAAAGGTGTCAAGAAAACAAAGGTGTCAGGAACCTTTTTGAAAGGTGAAAACAAAGGTGGGGAAAACAAAGGTGTCAGGAACCTTTGCGTTGACAACACTTCGTCGGTTGAGTAAACTTTGGACATCATGGGAAGAGCCAAGCGAGCGGAAGATGGTGGTGCGGTGTTTCACGTGCTCAATCGGGCGAACGCGCGGGCTACGATTTTTGAGACTCCGGA
>JAYTWO010000010.1:0-5652 GCA_043743415.1 Planctomycetota bacterium | reverse complement strand
CGCTGCACATCGATCGGGACATGCCCGGCGGTCTGGGCGGCGTCGACGAGAAAGAAGACCTCGGGACGATCCCGCAACTGTGTACCCACCTCGACAATCGGTTGGACCACCCCGGTGACGTTCGAGGCGTGCGTCAACGCGACGAGGCGGGTGTTCGGTCGTAGCGACTCCGCGATGCGAGTTGGGCTGACTCGCCCATTCGCCTCGGCAGGGAGGATCGTCAGCGACACCCCCCGCTCAGTCTCCCACACGTGCAGCGGTCGCAACACCGAATTGTGCTCCAACTCGGTCGTGACAACATGGTCGCCCGGTCGCAGGCAACCATGGATCGCGAGATTGAGACTATCGGTCCCATTGAATGTGAACAGCACCTCACGCGGCGACGCGGCGTTCCACAGTCGAGCCAGCGCCGCCCGGCAGGCAGCGATCCGGCCATCCAGTTCCATCGCCCGCCGCGTACTCCCTCGTCCGGCAGCGACTCCACACTCGGTCAGGTATTCCGTGACCGCGCGCACGACCGACTCCGGCTTGGGAAAGCTGGTGGCTGCGTTGTCGAGTGAGATGCGCGTGCTGGGTTCCACGGGGGACTCAGGCCGAAGGGGAGAGCAGTTGGCCATTCCATGATAACGGCGTACGGGAGCATGCGTCAGCCTCCTCTGTCAGGTTCGCTGCCTCAGAGTGTGCCCTTCCCCCGTTTAGCTGCGACGCGAAGTCTTCGAAGCGGAGCGTCCGAGCGTCCGAGCGTCCGAGCGTCCGAGCGTCGGAAACATCGGCATTTCGCGCGGGACGCCAGACCTCACCCCATCTGCTCGACCAGCACCGCCTCCGGCTTGGCCCAATTGATACACAGCCCGCCATTGCGAAACGTGCCACCACCCAGGCCGATGTAGACGTAATTCAGCCGCTCTTGGCTCTTCGTCGACGAGACGGAAGCCAATACCTGAGCGTCTTCATCGAACAAGAAGTCCACATAGCACTCGCCGAAATCGATCAGGTTGTCGTCCAAATATTCGTCACTTCCCGAGCCGAGCAAGCGACTCTCATCAACCTCATCCCCCATGATGCTGATCAGCACGGGAACCCGCTTGGCCGGGCACGAGTGACCGAACACGCCGACGCGGTTCACCGATTGGTACTTCGGTTTGTCGATGTCTTCACGAGTAAAAACGTTCTTCCATAACTTCTGAGGGATCGCCGAATATGCGGCCCCCGTATCGAAGATGCAACCAATTATAAATCTGTCGGGACTGATCAAGCAGTACCCGTGATGGAATGCCCCTTGATAATCAGAGGCAATTGACGAACCGGACCATCAAACATTCTCGATCCTATCCAATGCCTGCCAAGTGGTGGGTTCGCCCCAGAAACTCACGATGATGCGACTGATCGGGACTTGGCACTCGGCTGCAGCCCGGTGCAGCACTTCCGAGTAATCTTCACCAGACGCGACAATCGTCAGATCGTACACGGCGACAAACTGATCGTGGTATTGTTGGTATTCTGGGTTCACCAAGCATTTGCGTTCCATCCGCGTCGACCACCCAGCGTCCGCCATTTTGGCTTTGAGTGTTTCCCTGGCCTCTGAGGACAGGTGGGCAAAGGGAGAAACTCGACCTTTGTTCGGTTCACCCAACGGGATCGATGTGACGGTCATGGGATGCTCACGGTCCAGAGGAGGGGCTCTCGATGTGGTGGAATTCACCGACATCACACATCGACTGCCGATTAGATTCTCGACCTCCCCCCGGCCAGCGTCAATGTCGGATTCTTTGGGATGAATTGTATGGCCAGATTCGGCCAGTCCATCTCGCTACTTGCCAAGGATCGTCCTCAACATCGGCGTCATCGCCTCGGCTTGCCTCCAGAACCCCAAGTCGGTCGGGTGGGAGCTGTCGACGGTGCCTTCGTTGTCTTCGCCCAGGAGGTGTTCTCCCTCCAAGTAGTGCAGGCCGGTGACACCCGCCGCTTGGAGTCGCTCATACGCAGCTCGGAACTCGCGGCGGCTGTCGTCGTTGCGTTGGCGCTTCTCCTTGTGGAAGATCGCGTCGCTATAGGTCCGGTCCTCCACCAGCAGCATCGGCGTCAGCGGCTGCTTCTCCCGCAGCCGCTGGATGAACGGCTCCGTGTTCGCCTTCACGTCCGCAGCTGTCATGTTGGGGAGGCAGTCGAGGACATACACCGAGGCGTCGATCTCGGCCATCAGGTCGGCGAGTTCTAACTCCAACTTGCCGTTCCCCGAGAAGCCGAGGTTGACCACCGGTCGCTCGAACCGCCGCCCGAGGATCGCCGGATGTGGCATTCCCGGACGCGAGGCACACGCGCCGTGGGTGATCGATGTGCCATAGAACACAATCGGCTGGCGGTGGCCCTCGGCGTACTCATCGGCCTTGTACAGGTCCGACTCCTTCGGGACTCCGATCTCCAGTTTCTGCGTGCCGTTGTACAGCGGGAGATAGAGCCGGAACTCGCGTCCCATCGGCCCCGCAGCGGGTGAAAGGTCATGAGCCAAGTGAGCGGTGTTGGTGGGCTTCTCCGGCTTCCCACAGGCGACCCACCGCCAGACCCCGGCATCATCGCGAGCATACAGGTCGACCCCGCTGACACCGGTCGCCGCCATGTGCGGCATGGCGAGGTTCGCGTTCGTGACCGTCCAGCGGGCATGGATGTGCGGAGCATTGGAGTTGAACCGGACGCACATCCCCGCCGAGTGCCGACTGAGGTTCCACACCGCCTCGCGGACGGTCGCTTTGGCCTTCGACGGCAGCCGGTCATACGGAGCCTCGACCTCCGACCAGTTCCGGCCCTCGACCCCGATCTTCAGGGCGTCGTACCACAGCAGTCCGCTCTCCTCGATCGCTTCGGACTTCGCCAGCGGCTCTCCGGCCCAGACGCCACCGGCCAGACTCCACAGACACGCCAGACAGTAAACACGCCACATGTTGGGACTCCTGCCCGACAGGAACAATACAGACCACTGCGGCATACCTTCGCCGCCGGGAGGGTCGGGCGTCAACCGAGGTCTCTTCGGTATCCCACGGCCCTGCCGCTCGGTGCCAAAGATCAGTCGACGAAGAAGCCATCCGACTTGGACACCAGATCATCCGTCCCCCAGTCAATGGACTTGGCCTGCCTTGTCAGCAGCGGGACATGCTTGGAACAGTGTATGTAAGCTTCGTCGACGAAGATCAACACCCAGCATTCAATCTGCGGCCCCCCATTCGGCGGGGACGCAGAGAGCGCACTCACCCATTCTGGTGGCAGTTCCGCCGGACGACAGACCCGCGTCGATCCATTGACGTGCAACCCCACCGTGGTGCGGAAGAAGTCCAGAAACACCAGCCCCGCATGCGGATTCTCCCGCATGTTACCCAGGCTGGCAAAGACTCCGTTGCCTCGGTACTCGGGATAGGCCAGTGTCCGGTCATCCAGCACCACCACAAATCCCGGTAGCCCGAACCGTGGAGAGCAATCACAGTTTCCCTCCGCATCGGAGGTCGCGACGAACACCATCTCCTGCTCACGGATGAGTTGGATCATCCGCTCTGACAACTGGCGGCGCATCTGGCGGTCATAGAACCGCTGAGCGCGGTCCGTACTTCCCAGCTCTGCCTGGACGGTTCGTTCTCCCGGGGATTCCTGCGGCACGCTCGATCCTTGTCGGTGGAGGCTGGTCGATGGAGGAGGAGAGTGTGGAGCATCATGCTGGAGGATTCAACGCGGTGCCGGAAGAACCCCATCTGGGGGAGAAAGCCTTCATGCCCCCGTGGAAAGCCAGCGGTTGATCTCCCGCTTGAGCGGCTCCCACAGGGGATCGTCCTCCCCACCCGAAAGTTGATCCCGCAATACCGCCAGATCGCCCACCTCATCCACATCATTCCACGGAGGGAGTTGGGCGACCTGCAACTCCTGCTCGGTCGCATGGGCCAGGGTCTGCTCCAAGACCTGCGGGCTGCTCCAGGCGATGCCCTCGAACAACTGCGGCACTGGCCGTTTGAGTCCTAACAGATAATACCCGCCGTCCTCCGCCGGCCCGATCACGCAGTCGTTGTGGTCGAGGGCGTTGAGCGCCTCCTGAATGAACTCCAGCGGCAGCGTCGGGCTGTCCGAGCCGATCACGAGTACGCGGTCATCCGTGGCACATGCGAACTCGAACCAGGCCGTGAGTTTGACCCCCAGGTCGCCCGCCGGTTGCGGCCAGAGTTCGTAGCCCTCGAACTGCTGGAACCAAGCGAGGTCGGCCGCGCTGTCCCCCGTATGGGCAATCACCCGCCGCAGGTCGAGCCCGCGCACCCGAGTCAGCAGCGTCCGCAGGCTCGCCTCATAAAACCGCGCCGCCGCCTCGGCCCCGATCGCCACCGCGAGCCTTGTCTTGACGGCTCCGGGCACCGGGCGTTTCGCGAAGAGGCCGATCGTGGGCATGTGGCTTCCTCAAGTTTGTAGCAGAAGTCGTATTTGTAGCAGAAGTCGTAAGACTTCTGCCGACTCCCGTCCAACGATCAACCAGCACTCGTCAGAATTCTTACGAATTCTGCTACGAGAAAACAGCATCGCCCGCTGGGTGGCCCAGCCAGCTTGTCGGCTGGATACCGCAGGCACAAGAAGCCTGACCATCCGCGTCCGCCTGACTTCACATCGTTCACTCAGGGTGAAGCTTCTTGTCGCTTTGCGACCCGCCCAACACTGGCCGTGCCAACCACCCGCAGGTAAACGCTATGAGAGTGGAAAGACTTCCCAGTTTTCGACCGCCAAACCTGGGATCGCCAGCAGATCGCTATCGGTCGTGATTACAGTACAGTCACCCAACGACAATGCAATAGCTGCCAGCAACATGTCAATGACTTGCATGGGGCGACCGCGACGGCGTAAATCTGCGGCAATCTCGCCGTACAGTTCCGAGGCCCGACGATCAAGTGGCCAGACGATCAATCCACTGAGTCCGCGCCGCAAGCGAACGATGTTCTCATCACGACTCGTACTCAATACGAGTCCGTAATGCAGCTCCGCAACAACTGGCTCACAGGTACCAATTCGCCCGCCATGGAGCCGAGCTTCGCGAACACGCAGTATGAATGGCTCTCGCTGATTGATCAGTGATGTGACCGCGTTGGAGTCGAGTAGATAGCGTCTCATTCCCAGTCACGCTTCAATTGATCGGCATGCTTGGCGAATCGTTCCAACTCCCAGCGCTTCTGCTGATCGCGGTCAGTGGTCTGTTGCAGACGCTCCAACTCCGTCAGCACCAGCGGCTGTAAGGAGTCGAGCCACTCGAACCATTGAGCGGTGCCGGAACGGGAATCATCCCATTGCGATTCCGTCAACCCCATCGCATCTGGTGAAGTGACCACACGGACCTCGACCACAGTCCCATCCGGAACATCATCCGGGGCCGCGACCTCAATTCGACGATGCTGGACAACAGTGCGAAGTGGAGACATGGAAACCTCCCCGAGACGAGAACGCGGTGACTTGCTCCAGGAAACGGTCAGCGCCGATCCCACAGTATACCACAGCATGTGCTTGTGTTCGAAGTGAAACTTACGGCGTGACTTACCCGGTGTGTGCATCAGAAAAGTAGGTAGCGATTCCACGCGGCGCGTCATGATCCAAGGGGGAGCCGCAGATGAACGCAGATGAACGCAGATGAAGAGGCTC
>JAYTWO010000009.1:0-2232 GCA_043743415.1 Planctomycetota bacterium | reverse complement strand
AAAAACAAACCCACCCCCACCCCCCCGGCCCCCTCACGCGCCGGGGTTGGGGGAAAACTACAAACGATCAACAACCCCACCAGAAAAACAACAGGCCGTTACGTCCGCCGCTCGCTGTCAGATCAACCGCACCCGCTTGCGGATCACCCACTCCATGACCAGCAGCAAGAACAGTCCCACCCACAGGATGGGAGCGTCCCAGATTTCCTGCCGGTCTTCCAGCACGCGCGTCACTTCGCCGATCTTGAACGCCTCGGCCAGCTGCTTCACCTGGGTCGCGTTGAGCACCTTGCCGCCGGTGATCGTGGCCAAGGGTTCCATGCGGGCGCGGTCGATGCCGGGATTCTCGGTCTCGGCGTTCGGCATGCGGACATCGATCGCCAGTGTGGCCGCGCGGGCCACGCTGCCAGCGGTCTCGTCCCCCATCCAGACGCGGACGAGGTACTGCCCCGGATCGGTGGCTGGGAAGTTGACCGCGAACTCACCGGGGCCACCGGTCGGGGAGAGCGTGACCGACTCGGGATCACCCTCGCCATGTTCGATCTCCCCATGCAACGAGTCCAGCCCCGGTTCCATCTCCGCCGGATCGAGGAACCGGGCGATGACCTTGACCGGGCTGCCGGGGGTGTACGTGGCCTGCGGAGTCGAGAGCCGGAAGGGGTAGGCCCCGCCGAGTTGCTTGCTCCGTCCGGCCCGATCCACGACGCGGGCCCAGAACCCGTCGAACGTTTGCTCGGTGAGATACCGCCAGCGGTACGTGCTGTCGAACGAGATGAACAACACTCGACCCGGCCCGACGAGCTGGGTCGCCATGAGTACCTCGGGGCCGTACTCGTTGCGCATGCGCGGGTCGCCGTGGACGGCCAGGACGGTCGCCCCGGGCTTGGCCTTGGTCACCGGAAAGTGCCAGAACATCCCCGGCAGGCTCTCGATGATCTTCTCGTTCTCCTCGCGCGTGTCCGCAAACACGAACGTCGGATCGGTCAGTCCCGACTCTGTAATCTGGAACTTCCACGGCTCGCGGGCACTCAGCTTGATCTGCACTTCCGACCGGAACAGCCCCGGCTCGCGGACGACCGGCAGCAGATTGAGCCACGTCATCGACGGGTCGAGGGGTTTGTCGAACGAGTTCGCGGTGTTGATCTCCCCCGCCACATAGGCCAGCCCGCCGCCCGCCTTCGATACGAAGTTCGTCAGCAGCTCCGGGAAGTTCGGAGGCCAGGCATTCGGGTCGGGGTCGTACAGCAGCACGCAGTCGTAGTCGTCCAGTTCCTGCTGCGTCACCGGCAGTCGGCGGATCGGCACATCGCCCAGATGTTCGTAGTCGTCGTCCGCGTTCTGGAGCCAACTGGAGAGTTCGATCTTGCGGTCACGGTACAGGGCGTTCTTGAGGAACTGCACTTCCGGGAAGGCCGACCCCGCGATCAGCAACACATGCAGCCGGTCGCGCACGACGCGGACTTCAGCGTGGCCGCGATTGTCATCGGTGGAGAGTTCGGGGCCAGCGTCCTCGACGGTCGCGCGAAACTCCAGCTTGGTGGGGGCGTCCTCGCTGAAGCTGAAGTCGACGGTCTGGAGTGCTCCGTCGAGTCCGAGGATCACGTCCTGCCGACCGATCTCCTCCCACTGCCCACCGTTCTTGCGACGTTCGAGCAGGACGCGGGCGGCTTGGTCTTGGAGGCCACGCGACTGCATGTGGACGGTCAGGCGATTGGTATCGCGAATGAGCGCCACCGGGTTGGCCTCGACATCGGTGATGACCACATTGCGCGGTCCCTCGGGTGTGCCGAGAATCAGCGAGGTCACCGGTACCGACTTGGCGGCGAGGTCCGGCCCCACCGACTCGGGGGCCTCGCCCGAGGTCGACCGCCCGTCGGTGACGAGCAGCACGCCCGACAGTGGCAACCCGCTATAGGCCAGTTGAGCTTGCCGCAGAGCCGAACCGATGGCGGTGGATTGTCCACTGGCGGTGATCGTCTTCTGCGTGTTGAAGTCGGGAGCCTCATCCCGCAGCCGATCGGAGAACGTATGCACATGCACGATCCGCTGACCGTCGAGTGAGAGCGTCTTGAGCATCTCGGGCGAGAGAACGATCCGCGCCAGATCGAGTCGCGTCTTCTCCCGCAGCCCCGGCACTCCGCCCGGAATGCCGAGCGTCGTCGCCACCTGCGCCCCGATCACCTCGTCCTTCCACGCATCCCGCAGCTCCATCGACGGGCTGTTGTCGACCAG
>JAYTWO010000008.1:0-10875 GCA_043743415.1 Planctomycetota bacterium | reverse complement strand
GATGTTTCACCCCTTCAGGGTGCAGAGGCTGTCTCGACGAAGAGTGGTTTCTGGCTGACGGCTGACCGCTTCCCCTTCGGTTGCGGCTGTGCCGCGCTGCGTACATCTCGGCACTCAACCACGCCCATCCCAAAGCGTCAGGGCGTGTCACTCGTACCGGTTTCTGACGGATACTGCGACGACTCATCTGGTCATTGGTCGACCGCTATTCTGCCTCTCCCGAGAAATAAGCATTGATTCTCTGCTGGATCACGGGCAATCCTTCGTCATAGATATCCATGATTGTGATCTGGCTACCTGCAATTTGAATGGTGAGTCCCGGCACGACGGGAGTGAGGGAAAACGAGGCTGGCCCGGTCATCTTCACGGCATGGACTTCGTCCCAGCGGAGCTTCCCCTTGAGGTTGCCCTGCATGAGGGCGATCCCCGTGGGGGTCACGAGTAGCGTACTCTCCTGCCCGTTCTTCACGATACGATCCACCGTGCTGCGTCGGGCGTAACTCGCCAGGAAAAATATCCCTCCGAACACCCCCAGGATGATACCCGGAATGATCCAGAGTTCTGAGAACACACCGGACAGCCCCCAGAGAATTCCGGTGGCCAGCATCCCGAGTCCGATCCCTCGCAATGTGCTTCCACGTCGAGGAGGATCGAGTCTCTCGCGAGGACTGAAACAAAAGACCTTGTCGGCTCCAAACAACTCCTGCTGTTCCCGCAGGTGATTTTGGAGTGCGGGATGAACGAATCCCGGGGGCTGCGGCACCAATCGCGAACGCAGAAAGGCGTCGAGTGTTTTGGAGGAATGATCGATGGAGGCCGGGATCGTCAGTATCCCCTCGGCGTGGCACACGTCGATGGCAAACTGCGTTTGCTCCGCACTGTGGGAAGCGGGACTCAACGACCGAACGGAAGCATAGGGAATCGTCTGGTGTCTATCGACCAGATTCAATCCCTCGTGCTCCACCTCCAGGCGAAGTGGACGTTCGCGAGACAAGAGCCTCGCTGCCGCAAAGCAAGCCAGGGGGAGTCCACCAATCGCAACGTGGACATTGCGGGACACCAGAGCCAGTCCCACAGAAATCATCCACCCCGCTCCGAGAATGATCGCCGAGACCGGTAGCGACGGCGACGACTCAATCCGAGTTCCGATCATCTCGATCCCTCCCACAGCAGTACGGCCAGATTGTGTAAGAAGTGGAACAACATCGGCAGCCAGAGGCTCCCACTGGCCAGACGCAAGTATCCGAGGGCCACCCCAATCAGAGCGAATACAGGCAAGCTCAGCGGCTGTCCCAGATGGGCGAGAGCGAACAGCACTGAGGTCACGAGGACGGCTTGGACGGGCGAGACCATTTCCAGGGCAGCGCCCATCGCGATCTGTCGAAAAAAGAGCTCTTCCACGATGGCAGGTTGCAGGCACATCACCAGCAACAACAGGGGCCAGTGGCCGGTCACGGCTGCCAGTGGATTCAAATCCAGATCGAGATTCAACATCGTGCGTAGCAATGAGTGATAGCCGAAGTTGATCGCCAGCAGGAGGGCCAGAAGAGGCAAGGCAGACCACCACGCCAGCGCTCGTGTCGACGAATCCACGACACCCAGGGGGGCGGTCCGGATCTTCACCATCGCGACAATCACGATGACGGTGTCCACCGCCTCCAGCAGCCCCATCCAGAAGAACAGTTGGACAGCTGCAGCCTCCTGGATGGGCACGGAGAGATCGACCGTCAACGCCACACCGAGCGCGCCGAAAATGGAAACGGCAGCCATCGCCGCGAACGCCCAGACCACTCGCACAATGGCGGGGGATTGCCGTGCCCTGATTGAGTCTTTCGGCGGGGACGCGGTCTCAGTCCGTGAGCGGTTCGCGGCCCGGCAGGTATCACACTGGGGCAATGTGACATCGTAAGGCTTGTCACACCGCCAGCAGATCACCTGCGCGACAGCCAGGGGTTCGGGGGCAGTGGGTTCCGGGCTCTCCAGTTTCTCGGAATCATGGTCATCCGGATCGTCGTACGATGGGTCTGGCGGCAGCGGGTCTGGCGGAGGAAAGCGACTCATGGGACAGCCTTTCGGTTAGACCGCGCCGCTCTCTCTTTCACGCTGATAGGCCCACGCCGTTTGCACCGATTTCGCCAGGGCGACCACGATGATCACCTTGATGATCACCCCTTTCGCGAGTGACGAGGGGTCGAGCATTCCGAAACCCGCAGCTGATCCGACATACAAAATGAGGCTCATGACTGTCATGGGAACGGGGTACTTCTTCACCAGAAGGCCCGCCGTGACGAAGAACGTTCCCACTAGGATTGCGGCCCCATAGATCACTCGGACAATGTTGAGAACTCGGTCGAAGTCCGCAGGGCCGACACCCACATCCGTCACCTCTTTTCGAGCATTCAAGAACATGAACCCATTGAGCAGGAGGGTGGCGATTCCAATAAACAGGAGAATGCCACGGGTCTGCCCCAGATCCGCTTGACGGGTGGATTGTGCCAGACTGCCCAGCTCTTCGTCTTTAACAGCCATCGCATTCGCCTTCTGATGTGAGTGATGTGAGAAACGTCTTGATAGGGAGGAGTCTCGGTCTTCCGGTGATCGTTCGAAAGCGAGTTCCCCGTGGATACTATCGATCGGAGCCTGAGTTGTCACGATCTCGACAAAGACATGTCGGAAAAGCAGAACAGCTTGTCCCCATCCCCGTTACCTTTGTTTCCTTCTGTTCAAAATCAATTCGGGAAGTTGTTTCGAGCCAGATCCTAAGTGCCATTGGGCGAGCGCCCGGTCAAGCCTAGATTTTGGGGTTGAGCCAGGCCCGCCGGGAGGGCGAAGCTCCTGCTGAGCCGCGAGCTAGAGGACGCGTCAACTCGCAGTCGCGGCTCGGCAGGAGCCTCGCCCTCCCGAGGGAGGCGGACCCAAAATCAAGCATTGACGGGGCACGAGCGCCATACCGCTCACGACGGGGGAAGCCGGATGTGTCAGTTTGGGCCGCGGCGAGACTCAAATGGAGAGTCTTGGGGCAGCATCTTTTCGATGTACTTGCCCAGGATGTCGGTCTCGATGTTGACCGCATCGCCGAGGGCGCGACGACCGAGAGTGGTGACTTGCAGGGTATGCGGGATGAGGGCGATGCGGAACTGGTCCGGCGTGACCGAGACGAGAGTCAGGCTGACGCCATCGACGGTGATCGAGCCTTTCTCGACCATCTGCCGCGTGAGGGTGGGAGGCACGCGAAAGGTCATGTGGACCCACTCCCCTTCTTGGTCGATGGCGACCACCGAGCCGAGGGCGTCGACATGTCCCTGCACGAAATGGCCCCCCAGACGGGCTCCGACTTGCAGCGATCGCTCGATGTTCACCACATCGCCGACCTGGAGCTGGCCCAGGTTGGTGCGGGAAAGGGTTTCCGATCCGGCTTGGAAACTCCAAGTCCGTCCCGCGATCGCCACGACCGTCAGACAACACCCATTGAGTGCGATGCTGTCCCCCAGCCGCACCTTTTCCCACTCCGGCAAATCGGCCGGAGCTGCGATTTGGAGAGTCAGCGCCAGGGCGTCCGGGGTGAGTGAGACGACGGAGCCCAGACCTTCCACGAGACCGGTAAACATGGAGCGAATCTCAGAAAACGAGGGCGGATCGAATGTTGGGTCGCCACGGGTGCATTCGCCCATGGGCGGCACACTGCCTACTCCCTCACCCCGGCCTTCTCCATCACAGTGAAGTCCTCCCCGAAATCCGCATCGATTGTGGGGGAGAGGGGGCAGAGAAGACGAGAAACCGCCCATGGGCGAATGCACCCGCCGCCCCATGGCAGCCGATCCCTGACAGGGGACGTGGGACAGGGTATCATGACCGTTCATCAAGGTCGAAGGTGCCCCGCCACCTTTCGGGAGATTCGGCAGTCATGGCCACCATCGTATTGATCGAAGACGACCGCGAAATCGGCTCGACGCTCTCCGCTGTGCTGGATGGTGCGGGGTATCGCGTGGTCCTGGCCACCAATGGGATCGACGGGCAGAGGCTGATTACGACCGAACAGCCCGACCTGGTCATTACCGATATGATGATGCCGCGCATGGGAGGGTTCCCCGTGCTGGAGTTCCTTCGCACGCTCGCCGACCCGCCCAAGGTCATCATGATTACTGCCAACGAAGGCGGGCGGCATAAGGCGTATGCCGAGATGCTGGGCGTTGTCGACTACCTGCGGAAACCGTTTGCGATGGATGTGCTGCTGGAGACGGTCCGCCGGGCGCTCGATGGAGTGGAGCCGGAGAAGAAGCCTGCGATCAGCCGCCGGCGAGTTCTTAAGAAAAAGGACGATGACAGCCCTGAGGGGGAGGACTGAGAAGCCGTCCGTCGTCGCGGCTCGATGGCAGAGAACGCTCGACTGTTGTGGTCGCTGCGTTCGCCAGAACGCAGGCGTCTTGGAACCAGCGTCCGTGCGCCTTCTGGCGAAGGCAGCTACGTTTTGACACTGTAGAACCGCATGGCGGTCCCGCCATAGATCTCGTTTCGCTCCGCAGCGCTGAGCGCACTCAAACACTCTCGCAGAGCCTCGAACATCTGCTGGTACGTCCCAGCCAGTTCGCACACCGGCCAGTCGCTGCCGTACATCAGCCGCTTGGGCCCGAAACACTCCAAAGCGATGTCGACGTACCGCTGCAGGTCACTCGGCTGCCAGTGTTCCCAATCGGCCTCGGTAATCATCCCCGACAGCTTGCAGTGAATGTTCGGGAACTTCGCCGCGGCGCGGAAGGTCGCCTCCCAGTCGTCGAACCGCTGCTGCTTGATCTTCGGCTTGGCGAGGTGGTCGATCACCATCGGCAGTTCGGGCAGTTCCCGCCCCAAGGTCGCAGCGTGCTTGAGGTGCTTGACGTAGAACAGCAGGTCGAACGGCATGCGGTGCTGCTGGAGAACCCGCAGCCCGCGCAGTACGTCGGGCCGTACGATGAAGTCGTCGTCCGGGTCGTCCTGGGTGATGTGGCGGACGCCGACGAACTTGGGGTGGGCCTGAAACTCGGCCAGTTGTGATTCGCAATCGGGGCTGGCGAGATCGATCCAGCCGACGACGCCGCAGATCCAGTCGTACTGATCGGCGAACTGGAGCGCCCAGCGATTTTCTTCGAGGTTGTGCTGGGTCTGAACGAAGATCGTCTTCGTGACTCCAGCCGCGTCGATCAGCGGCTGGAGGTGCTCGGGGCGGTAGTCGCGACAAATCTTCTGATGCTGCGGGGCCAGGAGCCAGCGGGTGTCGAAGCGTCCGAGTTCCCAGAAGTGCTGGTGAGCGTCGATGATCATGCGAGGGGAGTCCGTTCTACGCCACTCAATGCGAAAGCCCAGTGGTTGCAACCACTGGGCTTTATCACTCCATCGATCACTACGCCGCCTTGCGTGCGTTCTGCTGGTCCATCACGCGATCGATGATGTCGCATCCCGAGATCAGTAGAATTCGCTTCAGTTCCGGATCATCGATCCGCTTCGAATGCTTCTCGATGTTGTTCACGAGCTTGAGGGCAAGCTTGAGGTCTGTCAGGTGAGGCGTCTTGTCTGACGGCATGGTGGTGTCTCCCGTCCGTGGGTTATGGCCGCGATTGGAACTGCTGGGGTCGGTGGAATTCCGCTCCAGCTCTACCGGTGGTATCGACCGGAAGGTCATTCCGAGCCGCAGGAAACGACTCGCTTCGCTCCGTGCCTGTCGCTGGACGATCGGTCATGCCGGTTGCGTGGCTTGCAACGCCGACGAGAGCGAGGACTTGTCGAAAAACCCGGCGCCTCCGGAAATATCCAGTAGAATCGAGATTCTGGTGTGGTTTTTTCTGGCTGCGGGCACCCAGCCATGATCATCCATTAGGGTTGTTGATGTTTCGCACAAAGTTGCTGATCGGTTTCGTCTTCATCGTTGCGGGCATTGCCTGGCCGACTGTGTCGATCTCGCGCGGACTGAAAACCTATTCGGACGTGTACCGTACAGCGGCCCGGGAACATCGCGTGGTCCTGGCGTCCGAAAAGAGAAAAGTCATCGTCGCCGTGGAGCAGGGAGTGGCCTCCATTTTGGCAGGGCTGGCTCTGGGCCTGTTTGGACTCGGTCTGGGCCTGGGGTCGAAGCGCCCTGCCATGCGAAGCCTCGAGGACACACCCGAGCCGGTGAATGCCGGATCACTGGGTGTCCACATCTCGGGAGGCCCCACTGCTGGCCCGGCATCGCCAATTGGCCCCCCCAGAACAGCGGCCAGCCCCGTTGATCGGCGCTGACAGGCCCCCAGAGTCGTCTTTCGAGGAGCGAAAGGCGACTCTCCCGCCTGGCCGCGGTCGTCCCGCCCGTCGGGGAATCCGCCAATCACTCTCCCTCCCCGCGCGATTCGGTCTTCGAGTCATTCCTGCCTAGGCGACGGCTGCGGGCCACTCGCTTGGGAGAGTTGGAACCGGTGGGCACCCAGTTATTACTCGACTTTTTAATCTGACGAACATCGTCCACGGAGGGGGGCAGATGGGTCTCTGGATTCAGGCGTGTGGTTCGCTTGGTGAGCGGCTCGTAGCCTTGCAATTCGTCGTCTTTTTGGGGCTTTCGATTCAGAACCCAGCTATAGATGGCGGAGGGGAGTTCTGCCGATGGACGCAGGGCCCAGAATAAAGCCAGTACCGCCACGAAGCCCGCTGAGACGGCCACTAAGGTCTGGAAGGCAGCCTGGGGGAAGACCAGCATCGAGGTCAGCAGGATTCCGCCGAATCCCATGACCACCACAATCGTGACCCCGAGATACGGAGCGACATTCCGTCGTGAACCCCAAATGGATCCTGCCATGATTCTCACTCAGGTGAGGAGGTTCGAATCGGTCCCGCCATTTCGGCCCCGAGGTGGCCAGGCTCTCGGAGTCGGTTCGCCATCAGCCACGTTCGCCAGAATACCACAAAGCGGATCCTCTGTGGCAGATCCTCGCTTCACGAGGTGAACTGTGACACCAGATGTTCCAAGTCCGAACCCAGCGCCGCATCCGAACCCTTCAACTCCGTTACCCGCTGGCAGGCGTACATCACGCTGGCATGGTTACGTCCGCCGAAGTACTCCCCAATGGCGGAAAATTGCGATTTTGCCAATTGGCGAGTCAAGTACATCGCCACATGCCGGGCAGTCACCAGCGACGCCTGGCGATTTGCCGAACGCAGGTCGGTCAGCTTGACCCCAAAATGCCGAGCCACACGCTTAGCAATCTCGTTCATGGAGAGCGGAGCCTGCACGGCAGCCAGGTATTTGTCGAGGTCGGCGGGGGAGATCGGTCCCGTGGTGCGGGATTGCCGGAGTCTCAGCACCAGGGCCAATAGGTCGCCCGGCGTGGGCGGGCCTCGGTGGGCAATCTCGGTGACGGTGGCCTCGGGCAGGATGAATTGATTCGACGAGGCGAAATGCTCGACCAGCTTGCGACGGCTGGCCTCTCCCGGCAGACCCAGATCGATCAGCAGCCCCCCCTGACAGCGATTCACCAGGCGGCGGTTCAGCCCCCGCACCTCACCCGGCGATTTGCGAGTCGTGAACAGCACACGCCCGCCTCCGGCCAGTACATCATCCAGCATCGCCACCAGTTGCTGCTGGACTTCCGGCCGAGTTTGCAGCTCTTGCAGATCGTCGAAAATCAGCAGATCGACCTTCTCGCGATGCGTCCGCTGGAACTCGCGAATCTGCGACATCCGCGCGGCCCGCTGGAATTGTCCGGTGAATTCGGCAGCTGAGGTCCGCAGGATGTTGGTGGCGGTTTGTTCTTCGAGGACTTCGCGGTGGAGTTGCCGGGCGAGGTGGGACTTCCCAGTGCCGCGTCCGCCGATGAGAGTGACCACGGGGCTGGTCATGCGGGGGTGCCGGGACTTGAGGCGCAGGACCGAGTTGAAGGCCAACTGGTTCTCGCGATACACGAGAAACGGGTGGGCTTCGCGGGGGATTTGGGTGCGTGTGCTGGCGCTGGTTTGGACCACGTTTCAGTGCCTCCTGTCCGTGAGCGTCCCGAGAGGAACAGCGCTCGCGGCCCCCTCTGGTGTGTGGAGGAGAAAAACGCGATTCCGTCCCTTGAGCAAATATCATAGTCTGTAACTGGAAACAGGTCATCGGCAGTTTTTCGGATATAACCCGTTTCCGGCAGAGTTTTTCCGTCCGTCGTCCCGTTCCAGCCTGGGAAGTTTCCATGAAGATCGAGCATCTGGCCCTGAACGTTCCCGACCCGTTGGCGATGGCCCGTTGGTATGTCGACCACCTGGGGCTGACGGTTAAGCGGCGCTATCTGGAGGCTCCGTGGGGTCATTTCCTGGCGGATGACGGCGGTGCGGTGATGCTGGAGCTGTATGGAAACGAGAAGGCTCCCCGGCTGGATCTGCCGAACGTGGCTCCACCGGCACTCCATCTGGCGTTTGTGTCGCGGGATGTCGAGGCGGACGTGAGGCGACTGGTCAGCGCGGGGGCCACGCTCGTCAGCGGTCCGGAAACGGCGTCCAACGGAGACGGCCTGGCCATGCTCCGCGATCCGTGGGGCGTGTGTCTGCAACTTGTGAAGCGAGCTGAGAAGATGATTTAGTGCTCGAACTCGATCCGCTTCGAAGACTTCGCGCCCCCGTTTAACCCCAATACCGTTCAATTCGGTGCTAACTCACGGTCTCCTGCGACCTTGTGACGGGTCACGTTCCGAGGCGAGCCAGTGAGGTAGGTCAGGCTGTGCCTGATCGTTCTTTGGACCTGCGACTATCCTTTTGCTGGCGAAGAGTCAGGCACAGCCTGACCTACCAGGACTGATCGAGGAACTGCAAGACGAACAACTCCCCCCCCCCGCCGCCACTGCATCAACCCCCGCGTGATCAAACGTAAAATGTCCCAAAGGCCCCAGCAGCGAGACCAACACAAGCCCCCGCCCAGACTCATCAAACCATTTGCAGACACCATCGTGATGGCGACTTGAACGGTATTGGGGGTTAGTCGACAACATTTCTCGAAGGCATGCGGAATCTTCGTCGGCCTCTGCACAGCGACTCGCGTGGGTTTCGATTCACGCAGGGGAATCGACTGGCAGACATTTGTCGAACTCTCTCGAAACATGGGCAGAAGTGGCGGCGTTCGGATAGACTCATGGGGCACCGGTGGGGGTCGAGATATCGAGAGGCCCCGCAGGACTGAACCGGCTGCCAAGTGAACCTGATTGAGTGCGTGCCCATGTCGACCCATCCCGAAAACGATCCTCAGCGCGACGACGCCCCCGAACCGATTCACGGACAAGTGCGGCACTCCAATGTGAGTGCCCGCATCAGCGATGAGGTCTCCGTCGGCGTGTTCAGTAACGGGGTCATGATCCTCTCCGGCATGCACGAGTCGGTCCTGGACTTCGCCATGCGGATGGGAGAAACGCAGCGGATCGTGACGCGCGTGATCCTGCCGAATCCCGTGGCCCGGCAGTTCGGGACGGTGTTGCAGGAGAACATGCGGCACTACGAGACGAACTTCGGAGCCATGCCCGCCATGCCCCGGGTGCGGAACCCCGAGGGGATGTCCGCCACTCCAGAACACTCTCGCGCAGAAGCCCACTCCGACGAACAGGACGACATCATCGGGGCTCATATCTCGCACGAGTCGATCAAGACTCCGCCCGCTGCTCCCTCGATCGACGAGATCTACGACGAACTCAAGATCCCCGAATCGGTGTCGATCGGTCGCTATGCCAATGCCGTGATGGTCCGGCACTCCGGGACCGAGTTCTGCTTCGACTTCATCGCCAACTTCTACCCGCGGTCGGTCGTCACCTCGCGTGTCTACATGGCGGCTCCGCATGTTCCGCCGGTGTTGTCATCGCTGCTCCGCTCGATGCAGCCGCCGCCGCAGTCCGGACCGGGGGGGATGTCCACGGGGCCGTCGAACAACTGAGACATCTGACGTAGAACGGAATTCATTCCGTTCTCTTCCCGCTGAAGCGTGATCCATCACGCAGCTAGAAACGAGTCGTAGCTGCCCCTCGCCAGAGGGCGGACGCGTGTTCCCAGTCGCCCACGTTCTGGCGAACGTAGCGACCTTCGCCGGAACGTGGGCGGATTGTCTCGACTCCGTCAATCAATGACGATGCTCGTAGTGGTCATCTCTGTTCATCGAACGTGGGTTCCGGCAACCCACGTTCTGGCGAACGTGGCTACGGTCGACCCCCTTCTTCTTGACCTCTACCGGCACACCGACGGGTCTGGTTCATGACGCAGCAGTCGGCAGCACCAGCGACACCCACTCACCAAGACAGATGGCTCGCATGGCTGGCGGTCATCGGCATCGCGGTCGCATTGACTGTGCTGTTCTGGGGTCCGCTGTGGCAGGGGGGCACGCTGATCGGCGGGGACACGTATTCGTACTACTTCCCACAGAAGACGTTCCTGTCCGACTCACTGAAGCGCGGGGAGTTCCCGCTGTGGAACCCGCTAGTCGGGGCGGGGTATCCGATTGTGGCCGAGAGTCAGACGGGGGTGCTCTATCCGCCGACGCTGCTCTTCTACCGGTTCCTGGAGGTGAGCGTCGCGTACTCCGCGAACCAGTTGTTGCACTACATCTTCGCCTTCTTCGGGATGTGGGCGGTCGGGCGGAGGTATGGGTTGTCATGGGGGAGTGCGGTCCTCGCCGCATTGATCTACGTGTACGGCTGGTTCGCCCCACGCATCTGCCTGGAGTGGGCAATTATTGGCGGGGCGTACCTGCCATGGTGCGTGTGGCTGGTCGAGGGGTGGCTCCTCACCGGAAGCCGCCGGTTGCTGTTGTGGCTGGCCCCGGTGTTCGGGCTGTTCTTGTTCGCGGGGCACTTTCATCTGGCGTTTATCACGACGCTGGCTTTGTCGGTGTATGTGCCATTGCGATTGATGTCCGGTGCGTGG
>JAYTWO010000007.1:0-1760 GCA_043743415.1 Planctomycetota bacterium | reverse complement strand
ACATCGCTGTTGTGCTTCCGCACGCTTTCGAGAACGTGAGATCGATAGTTCTCCGCCGCGCGGATGCGTCCGACTTTCGATGTGGGATCGCCCAGGATGGTCTTGAGTTCCTGACAGAACTTGCATTTGCACTCGATGTCATTGGGGCGAGCCCAATCGCTGGGCGGCGGGGGTTCCTGAGAGGTGGCAGCTTGCAAGTCCTGCTGCACGGCGAGCAGCCAGCTCTGCACCAGAGCGGGGGTGGCGAGGTCGTGCTTTCGCCAGGCGGTGATGACGGACTTCAACACGGGGACTTGAACCGTTTCCAAAGGAAAGCGTTTCGGATGGGCTGGCACCCAGTCGACCACCCGCTTCAAGAGAGTGTCGTCACCGATCGCCCGCAGAATCTGTAACAGGCCGGGCAGGGTCAACACGGCATACGTCGGATCTGCCCCGTAATGCCGGTCGGGCAGAGGCTGGCAGAACTGGTCCACAGCGTGCCGTGCCAGGCGAGGAATCAGCTCTCGGCCCACCGGATCGTCCAGCTGGGCCAGAGCCAGCTTCTCCAGCCACTCGACATTGCGAACGATGACCCGCTTCGGTTCAGTCTCGAATAACGCGGTGAGTTCGGCGGCGAATGCCGCGCAGCCGTGCTTGCGGCACATCCCGACGACGAGGCGGTTCAGATTGAGATAGGGATCGTGAGTCGCCGCGAGGCGGAACAATTGACGAGCGAGATCGGGATCATCAATGGCGGCGAGTTGGGAGGCGAAGACGTTTCGGGGTTTGTCGAGAAGGGACTCAGGCTGATATAGGTAGCCCTTCGTTATGGGCCAGTGATGGAGAATGGCTTGGGCGAGGGCCAGGCATTCAGGGGCGGAGGTATCGCTGCGTTTCTTACGCGGCGCGGGCTTGGCCGAGGCGGCCTTCTTGCGGGACGCTTTCTGCTTCGGGGCCTGAAGCAGCTCGTCGAGTTGTTCAATCGCGAAGGGATGGCACTCCTTGGCCAGCACCTCGTAATGCTGATCCTGGTGCCAGAGACACATGGCGGAGCGATGATACCACCGGTCGAGCGTGTTCCCGGCATTGCCGGTGAACCCTTCGTATTCCTCTCGGGTCGGCTTCCAATCATCGATGGGGATGCTGGAGACGATCGAGTCGCCATCAAATCCGAACGACGGGATGTTCATCGGCTTCCCGTCGGCATCGACCCAATTCTCCCCGGTGAGGTCCTCGTCGATGACTTCCTGGATCACATAGCTGCTGGATGAGTCCTCGCTATCATCATCGTCCTCTTCATCGTATTTATACCGACTGCCTCGGCGTCGACGAGAACGTGAGCCGTAGCCATAGTAATCATCCTCGTCCTCATCGTAGGCCGAACAGGTGACGTGTCGCTCCACTTGGCAGAACATCACCCGGCAGCCCGCCTTGTCCGCAGCCGCCATGACGAGTTTCGCTCGGGCGCGGTCGGCTCCCTTGAGCAGGTCTGGAATGAGGCCATGTTCGGTGTAGTGGTGATCGAGGGCAAAGATCAACGGCTCAGCGGGCTTCTTGTCCACCCATTGCGTGATGGCGTCCGCCAGCATCCCCGCTGGCGAACTGTCGGTTGGCTTGGCGGGGGCCACCTTCTTACGCGGCTCAGGGGTCAGCACCAAATTGTACGCCAAGCAGAGCCGGTAGCCGCTACGGACCTTGGAGACCTCGTGTTCGCAATCGGCATAGAAGGCGGCATAGCAGGCCGATTTCTCGCGGGCCGCGTCGGCGAAGTCAATCCGTTC
>JAYTWO010000006.1:0-13481 GCA_043743415.1 Planctomycetota bacterium | reverse complement strand
CGAAAGAACGTCCTTTCGCGGAGCGAAAGGCGACACTACTGGCGGAGCGAAAGGCGACACTCC
Organism: Planctomycetota bacterium; assembly: GCA_043743415.1. Lineage (GTDB taxonomy): Bacteria > Planctomycetota > Planctomycetia > Planctomycetales > Planctomycetaceae > TH-plancto1. The sequence goes on along the minus strand of JAYTWO010000006.1, from coordinate 13,418 downwards.
TTCAGCCAGTTGAGTGCCAAGCCCGCCCCTACCCCGGATTCCCGACCGATGTGCAGGCCCAACTGACTGCCCTGCTCTGCCTCGTCCCCGGTCAGAGTTCCGTCACCGACCAAGTCTTCCCCAGCCGGTTCATGCACGTCTCCGAACTGCTCCGCATGGGGGCCAGCATCCGTCGCGAGGGCGACAGCGCCCTCATCACCGGTGTCGCTCACCTCTCCGGAGCCCACGTCATGGCCAGCGACCTGCGAGCCAGCGCAGCTCTCGTCCTCGCCGCTCTCGCCGCCCAGGGCGAGACCACCATCCACCGCATCTACCACCTCGATCGCGGCTACGAGCAACTGGAGATCAAGCTACGGTCGCTCGGGGCGCGGGTCGAACGGTCCTCATGAAAACTCGGCACCTCTTCACGTTCACGAGGTGACGGAGGACAAACACTCCCTGGCCATCCCTCGGGTGCCTGCGTCACCCAGACGCCCAAAGCGGCGTCTGGGCCGCCCCGCCAGTCACACCCGTCGTCGTCTTCAATCGCTACACGACCGTGTTGATCGCATAGTTATTGGAACTCGTCGACCCCGATCCGGCGTTCCCGGCGAGATCGGTGATCAGGGCTTTATTGAGCGAGATGACGTTCGTCGCGTCGTTGATGCCCGCTGTCGGCGCGAACGTCGCCGTCCAGGTGACGCCGCCATTCGATGAAGTGACAGCTGTCAGCGTGCCGTTCTGAATGACCAGGTCCGAATTGGTGAACCCGATGATCGCCTCGTTGAATGTGAACGTCACCAGCGAGGTCTCCGTCCAGCGAATCGCCGTGTCCGCCATTGAAATCACCAGGGTCGGACGCAGGGTATCGACCATGTAATTAGCGATCTCCTTCCCAAGCTCCGGCTTGGGAACGCCTCTCCTCGAAGCTCTGCTTCGCCTCGCGTGCCCGATGACTCACTCTACATCCAGTCCGTCCGGGTAGCACTGGCGGTCGCTGTGGGCCGCCAGTGTTTTTCGGTTGGTCCCCTCCCACATGGGGAAGTTGTCTTCGGAGGCCGCAGGACGGGCCATGGTGCCCGTCCTGAGGCGAGACGCATCGATACAAGTTGCCTCAGTTGGAGGTAATCGAGGCGATGCGGTCCAGGAAGCCCTTGAGGTGCTTGCTGCGGGCCGGGTGTTGCAGTTTGCGGACGGCTTTGGCTTCGATCTGGCGGACGCGCTCGCGGGTCACTTTGAAGATGCGTCCGACCTCTTCCAGGGTGTAAGTATACCCGTCGCCCAGGCCGTAGCGGAGCTTGATGATCTCTCGTTCGCGGTAGGTCAAGGTCTTCAGCACGCAGTCGATGTTGCCCTTGAGCATGTCGGTGGCTGCGGCACTGACGGGGCTTTCGGTGCGGTTGTCCTGGATGAAGTCGCCGAAGAAGCAGTCATCGCCTTCGCCGACGGGGCGGTCCAGGCTGACGGGCTGGCGGGAGATTTTGAGGACGCGGCGGGTCTCGTTGACCTCGATCCCCGAGGCGACGGAGAGTTCCTCGACGGTCGGTTCGCGGCCGAGTTCCTGGACTAGCACCTTGCTGACGCGGCGGAGGTGGGACATCGTCTCGATCATGTGGACCGGGATGCGGATGGTCCGGGCTTGGTCGGCGATGGCGCGGGTGATCGCCTGCCGAATCCACCACGTGGCGTAGGTCGAGAACTTGTAGCCCCGGCGGTATTCGTACTTGTCGACGGCCCGCATCAGGCCGGTGTTTCCCTCTTGAATCAGGTCGAGAAAGCTCAGGCCGCGATTCCGATATTTCTTGGCGATCGACACCACCAGCCGCAAGTTCCCGCCCGAGAGGTCGCGCGTTGACCGCTCGTAGGACGTGTACCGCAGCTGGATTTCTTCCGCCCGCTTCTTACCCGATTCGGGAGTCTCCAGCGTCAGCTCCATCAGTTCGTTGAGTTCCTTCAAAGCGGGTTCGATTGACTCGACGCTCCCCTTGTGGACCTTCAACTGATCGCGCAGTTGGACCATGCGGGTGGTGATCTGCTTGAACCGCTCCATGAGCGGATGGATGCGAGCGGTGCGGACGCCCATCTCTTCAATCAGCTTGGCGATCTTGCGGCGGTTCTTATTCAGCCGCTCTTCGGTCTGCTTGCGGACCACGGCCTTGGTCGCGGGATCGGTAATGATCTGGAAGTCGGCGAGATTCCGCGACTGGAGGTGGCGGATCGTCTGCAGATTCATCGGCATGCGACCGAGGATCTGGTTCTTCTCCAACCCTTCGGTGAGCGAGACCTTGATCGTGCGGTCGAACGGCAAGCTGCCATCGCTGACCCGCTGCAAGACTTCGACCGTCTGTAGAGCGACGTAGTCGTTTTCGAGCAGGTGGTGACGATACCGGCGGCGGGTGACTTCGATCGTCTTGGCGAGGGAGATTTCCTCCTCGCGAGTCAGCAGCGGCAGTTCACCCATCTGGGTCAAGTAGATGCGGACGGGGTCTTCGATCTGCTTCGAATCGTCGAGTTCGACCGCCCCGCGCTTGGGCTTGGCGGGCTCCGTGATCTTGGTCGCCGTCTTCTTCTTGGCGGCTGCCTGACTGACACGCCGCAGCTTGAGGTCATCGCGCACACTTAGGCCGAGCTCCTCCAGGAGCATCAACACTTCTTCGAGCTTCTCTGGGCTGACTGCTTCGTTCGGCAGATAGGAGTTGATCTGCGTGAACGTCAGGAACCGCTGCTGGCGGGCCAAGTCAATCAGTTGGCACAGGGCTTCGTCATGCTGGTACATGGTGGGGTTTCCTCCGGGGTTGAACGGTGGGTGAGACAGCCGTGGGGACGGCTGGCCTACGCAGTCGTTCTCTTGGTGGCGCGTCTCTGGTGAAACTGGTAAGCCTGGCGCAGCTGGTCGGCGTCGTCAGGCGGAGGCGTTCCCTCGCCGGGTCCAGGGGACATAAGTGCCCCCCGTTGAAGTTGAGACTGTTCTTCCTGGCGCCATTTGAGGTTGTCGATGGTCGCACGAAGGAAAAGAGGACAAGTCTCGTCGGCATCGGCTCCGGTCTCCCGGAGTTTCTTGGCCAGGTCTTTCGCCCGGGCCTGATCGTCGAGCCAGACGGCCAGACGCTTCAACTCGGAATCTTCGAGGGCCCCGAGCAGGCTCTTGAAGTTCCAGGGTTGGGACTCGCCGTGATACAGCATCTCGGCGAGTAACACTTGCAACTGCGGGTGCCGAATCGAGTCGGGTTCGATCTCGCGAACGACGAACCGAAGCAATCCAGGAGCAGTCAGCAACACTTCCAGCAATTCGCATTCCAATCGGTCACTCATGGAGAGCCGACCGGAGTACAAACGGGCTGTTTCATTGGGCCGCATCTGGGGACGGGCCTCTTGCGGTTCGGGAGTGTCGGCCAGTCGAGGAGCCCGGCGGCTGACTTCGCCTCGTACTTCTTGCAAACGCTCTCGTACTTGTTCCTCACGCAACCCCAGCCGTTCGGCAAGAGCTGCCAGAAGGAGACCTTCACGGACGTGTTGAGTCATACGCGGGGCGGCGGCCAGAACGGTGAGCATCTCTTCGAGGATCCGCTGCCGACCATCGAGCGTTTTGGCGGGGTACTTGGCTTGCAGGCACTTGAGCTTGAAGTCGAGGGCTTCGGGGGCGTTCTCGACGAGAGATCGCAGGGCGTCGGCCCCTTGGGCGGCCAGGAACTCGTCTGGGTCGAGGCCCTCGGGCAGTGTCAGAATCCGCAGGTCGACATCTTGAACGATGAAACGCTCGAGCACGCGCTCGGCAGCGGCCATCCCGGCGGCGTCACCGTCGTAGACGAGGACGACCTTGCGGGCGAACCGCTTGAGGATCGTGACGTGCTGGTCGGTGAGCGCCGTCCCGAGTGTGGCGACGGCATTCTTGACGCCGTACTGGTGGCAGGCGATGACATCGGTGTAGCCTTCGCAGATCAGCGCTGTCTCAGTCTTGCGGATCTCGTCGCGGGCCGCGTCGAGGGCGAAGACGAGTTTGCTCTTCTGGAAGACGACGCTTTCCGGGCTGTTCCAATACTTGGCCGGGTGGGGCGAGCCGGGGAGGATGCGTCCCCCAAAGCCCACTGCCTGGCCGCGTTCGTTGCGAATCGGGAACAGCACGCGATCCACGAAGTAGTCGTGAAAGCCAGGACCGTTGCTTCGCTCGCCGATCAGGCGAGCCGCCATGAGTTGTTCCGGTTTGAACTGGCCGCGAGCCTGACCTTGCAGCCAGTCCCAGTTGTTGGGGTGGTAGCCGATGCGGAACTGCTTGACCATCTCCGGCGTCATGCCGCGACCGCGAATGTAGTCGCGAGCCGCCTCCGCTGAGGGGTCGGACATGAAGGTGCGGTGGAACAATTCCTGTGCCCAGAGGAGTGCCTCATACATCCCCGTGCGGGAGTCTTCGTCGCCGCGTTTTCCGGAGAACTCAGGGAGCTTGATATTGGCCCGCTTGGCCAGGATTTCGAGGGCCTCGCGGAAGCCGATCTTCTCCCGCTGCATCACGAATTCGAAGCAGTCGCCGCCCGCGTTGCAGACCCAGCAGCGATAGCTCTGCCGGTCGGCATAGACCCGCATCGAGGGGTTGTGGTCATCATGAAACGGGCAGAGGCAAACATGCTCGCGACCGCCCCGCTGCGGAGTCAGCGCGACCGCTTCTCCGATGAGAGCGACAATGTCCGTTTGGGCACGGACTTGTTCTTTGATGTCGCTCGAGAGATCCACAGGCACCCCATCCATGTGACAGTCGAGAGACGGATCCCACCTGCGAGACTCCATGCCAGACCGCATCTTCCGCATTCGCGAAAGAGTCAGTCCAGTCTGCAGAGGTATCACAACGATGCAACATGGATCGGACAAGTGGACAAGTGTCCGTCAATCATCCGCAGCTCCGACCATCCTGTTGCGTTAAGATTCTACCCGCAATCCGAGTCGTGGTCAAATTGAGACTCGACAGGTTTTCGAAGTGTCGCGGCGACGTAACTGTATGTTCGGCAGGATGTTGAATTCACGCACAACCGCCGGACTCCCCCCAGCACGTGGATTTTTCGCAACCCACAAACTCTCACACTTGAGGGGTTTTAGCGGGCTGGCCTGGAATTGGCCAAGTTTTTCTGGACAGTTGGGTTTTAAGAGTCCTGCCGAATTCGCAACCGCACGCAATCCGCACTCCCACAACGCCCCGTTGAGCCGCGACGCACAGGCTCTCTGTCGGGGAGTCAGTGTTCGATCGGTCAACACATGGGCCACAAGCCGATTCCCGGTATCTATTCCGTAGGGTCTGATGGAAACTCTCCCAGTTTTGCAAGTGTCTGCCGGATTGCGATCATGGCTCGCCGATTCATGGTGAGAGCATCAGCAGTGGCTCGTCCCATGGGAGTGCGGCCTGCGATTTTTCCACTGCGCAGGAAGCGAAAGTGATCAGACCAGCGATTTCGGCGGGGATGAAAGAGCGATACGAGTTGCCCTGTCAGGGGATCCCTGCCCTTCGTTTTCGCGGCCTTGCACAAGGAGCAGGTGACACACGCCAGCGCCAAGTTCTCGGCGACCGTCAGCCCCTCTGCTGCGTGCGGGTGGATGTGGTCGATGTGATACGTGGCTTCTTGAGACAACTGTGGCAACCGGCAGTACTCACACAATCCAGCGGCTCGCTCACGGACCAAGTCGCCGAGCGATTTCGGAATGTGGTGGCTCATGGTGTTTTCCGGCGAGTGGCCAGACGCGACCGTAAGCGCATGAGCGAGAGCAGATCCACCAATTCCGTGAGTGCCGTGGCTTCGCGCCGTTCGCGCCGTGAGAGCTTGCCGGTCTGGTCTTGGCGGTCGAGCAATTCCTGCAACCGATCATTCAAGGCGGGGGGCAGACGAAACGTCTGCCAGTCCTTGGGGAGGTCTATTTCGACCAATACGGATTGACTCATTGGACTTCTCCCCCTCGCAATCACGGAGTTGCGTGCCAGTTGACACGGTTGAGTTTACTCTGCAGCGCGACTGCCTGGAAATGTGGAATGAAGAAGAGAGGAACGTCAGACGGAATCCCGGGCTCGTTCCGCCCGAGCGAGGCGGCGATCCCGGTTGCGTTTCATCTGGAGACGCATCCAGATCACCACAACCAGTCACACGGTCGGTATCAGCAACCCGATCCAAAGTGGATCGTTCCACCGTGGCCATTGTGGCTGCCGTGCAATGACCAGCCCGAACGCAGCGAAGAGCATGGTTGCCATGATCCCGGAAACCAAGAGCCACGCGGCTAGCTTTGTGAGGGCTTTGGCCTCACGAGATTCCCAGGCGAGTAACGCCTCGGGAGTCATGTAATGCTCATGCAGCGGGACTCCCAGCGTGCAGGCCATCAGCCGTGCATCGCGGAGGAGTGGTTCATCGGCGCTGCACTCGACGAGATGCATCCGCTGGGACTTGTGGCGATCGATGTAGCATAGGTTGAGCTGATAGGCGAACAGTTCGTCATCACCTCTCCACTGTCGGAGATACTCGACCACCTGCACTGCCAGAATATCGGATAACGGGAGTTCGCGACCGAGCGGCAGGAAGACACGCTGCCTGGAGCGGTCACACTCAATTCGGGGGATGGCCGCCAGGGTGACCAAACAAACCACCGCCATTCCGCCAGCATAGAAGATCGGAAACAAAGTCAGCCCGAACTGCAGGCCACGATCCGCTCCGAATCGTCCACAGATCCAATACACCACGGGAACCGACAACAACCCCCATGCGACGTGCATGCCGAAGGTTCGCCCGCGAAACACCATCCACTCCCCGCTAATCCGCAGTCGCCACATCGGCGACCCTTGGGAGAACTTGGCTGGCAGCGGGTCGCAGGGCAAGCCGTCCATGAATGGGGGTTGTCTCACCTCAATCCAACGGTAATCTGCGAGCCTCGTCACATCCCTCGAAGACAGCCCATTCCTCATGCAGGCGATCAATCAATTTACAATTACCCGCATGCGTGAACCCTTCTCACCCAAGGGGTGATCTTTCTGCAATCGTTCGAGGCGATCCTGCAAATCCCGGAGTTCCCGTTGGGCTTGTTCGTATTCGATGGGGGTCATGATCACTTTCCACCTCCACCAGTCTGTTTCGGCTACTGTGCCCAAAGGGGGGCATCGGTCTCGGCGGCTTCTACGGCCGGGGCCTCTTCAGAAGTGCCCTCCTCGGCGGGCTGCTCCACGGTACTGGTGAACTCGACTCGTTCAGCGGCTGCGGGAGCGGAAGGGCTCGCAGCGGGTGCTGGCGACTGGAAGGCGACCTGGACCGGCAGGTGGGTGCGATTGAAGGCTGCGGGGCCGGAGGTCGAGCGGGTGATTTCGTTGCGGATCGAGCCCGACTGGAACGGACCGATGCCCAGGACGGAGAGGTTGCTATCGTCCGATTGGGCGAGAGTCGTGCCCCCTTCACCCAACGTGGTTCGAGTCTGGGCGTCGTAGGCGGCGACGCCAATTTTGGCCACGCCCACCTGCCGGCTCTTCGTGAACAGGCGGACCTCGGGCAAGGCCATCATGCCGGGCAGAGTGATCTCCGGGATCCCCAGGTAGGACTCCGAGTTCGTGGTCCCGACCGAGCCTGAGCGCGCTTCGACGACGACTTCCGCCTCGTCGAGCTTGTCCACCAGGCTCGCTCCGACATGCAGCAAGCGATGCCGAACCGAAGCAATCACATAGGCTTTGTCCACGCAATCGACATACTTCTCATCGAGAAACACCGCGTGTCCGGCGAAGGGGCGGAAGTCAATCTTGTCGAGGGCCTGGTCGACGGCGTTCGAGACCAGCAACTGCTCCGTCGAAGACCGGGCCGTGTTGGTGGTCTTCAGGTTCGAACAGCCGCAGCAGGCCATCACCGCCAGCAGAATCACACACCGCGCAGCAGTCGAACGAGGAGATGCAGACATCATCTGTCCTTGGAAAGGTCGGCGGGATTCGCAATGGATGGGTAGGACAATCGCCGAGGACCGGCAACCGTGGGGGCAGACGCCCAAGAATGGAGCGAGGTTGTACGACAAAAGCCGAAAGGAGGTCAAGAGGGGTTGAGGAGCCTTGAGACGCACTCTGCACCCGCAGGGGTGATCCACCCCAGCCCGGGGCGCGACGCCGTTCACACGGGGGGGGGGGCGTACTCCGGGCTTTGACGCCTTCGGCTCGGAGTGTCGCTGACCAGGGCACCGCAGTGTTTCACACTGGGTGAACTGTCAGCCATCAGCGTTCAGCGTTCAGCGTTCAGCGTTCAGCCAGTCAGAGGCGGCCCCGATGGAAACCGTGCGTTGCCGTGGTCGCTGACAGTTCTCCCTTGCAACCCTTCGCGAATGCGGGATGATTCGCTCGCATTCATCGCCGGGAGGGTGGACTCGTGGGGAGTCTCGTTTCGCTCGCGAGAATGCGCCGCGAGGTCGCTGAATGAGTCTGCACCAGTCTGAATACCTCGAAGTCCGACGCATTCCCGGCAAGGGACGCGGGATCTTTGCCCGCATCTTGATTCCCAAGGGGACCATCTTCGAAACGGTGCCGCTGCTGATCTGTCAGCAGGACGACATCATTGGGTCGACGCTCATGGACTATGTCTACGCCTGGACCGAGACCACCGTCGCCCTCGCCCTCGGCTATGGGTCACTCTACAACCACAGCTTCAAGCCCAACGCCCGCTACGACGACCTCGCCCAGTCGCGCAAGGAGTACACCGCCCTCCGCGACATCCAACCGGGGGAAGAGGTGACGATCAATTACAACGGCGATCCGAAAAGTAAGAAGAGCGTCGGGTTTGATGTGAAGGAGTAGGGCGTCTGGCTCTCAATCTTTGGACATCGCTCAACCCTCCCCCTCAACGTTCCCCCCGACTCCCGACTTCCTTACGATGACCGGCATGTTCGACATGTCGGCCACTCTGCGATACCTGACTTCGGGGGCCACCCACGAAGCCGAGGGGATCGCGCTGATTGAATCGGTCCACTTCGAAAACCCGACTCTGGCCTGGAAGCGGTTGCGGGCGATCGCCGCCACCTCAGAGGATCGGGAACTTCTGGCCCGCGCGATGCCCGCGCTCCTCGCCGCCTTGGAAGAGGCCGCCACTCCCGACCTGTCGCTCGTCAATCTCGATCGGTTCATTCGGTCGGAATCGCACGTCACCAGCACACTGTTGTTCCTCGCCGAGAACCCGCGCGCCGTCGAAATTCTCGTCCGGCTCTTCGTCGGCAGCCACTACCTGACCGAGATCCTGCTTCAGAACCCCAGCTACCTGGCCCGCTTGACGCAGTACAACCGGCTGGCCGAGATCAAGAGCCGGCAGCAGTTCTTTGAAGAGGGACTGGCCGCCCTTGCCTCCGCAGTGGACTGGCCCGCCCGCATGACCGCGCTGCGGCACTTCCAGAAGTGGGAGCTGCTCAGGATCGCCGCCTGCGACACGTTCGGGCTGATGGACTTCAAGGCCACGACGCTGCAACTGTCGCTGCTCGCCGACGGGATTGTGCAATTGGCCCTGTGGTGTGCCTGTCAGGAGTTGGGACGCGAGGCTCCAGACTTCTGCGTGCTGGCCATGGGCAAGCTGGGGGGCGAGGAGTTGAACTACAGCTCGGACATCGATCTGGTGTTCGTGTGCGAGGCGGACGGCGGAGTTTACTCGGCCCTCGCCCAGCGGTTAATTCGCGGGCTGTCGGATATGACGGCGGTGGGGTTCCTGTACCGGGTCGACATGCAGTTGCGACCGTGGGGGCGGGCGGGGACGCTGGTTACGACGCGGCAGGCGTACCTCGACTACATCCGCAAGGACGGTCGGCTGTGGGAGAAGCAGGCGCTGCTCAAGGCGCGGCCCATCGCCGGAAACATGGATGTGGGTTTCGCCGTACTCCGCGGGCTTGAGCCGCAGATTTTTCAGGTCGACGCGGAACTGGCCCGGCAGAATGTCCTGTCGATGAAGCGGGAGATCGAGAACAAGCTCGCCGCGCAAGGTCTCCTGGAAACCGAGATCAAGGGAGGACGTGGCGGCATTCGCGACATCGAGTTCACCGCCCAGTACCTGCAACTGGTCCACGGCCTGCATGCCCCTGGCATCCAGAGCATCAACACGCTGGATGGACTCGTGCGACTGGTCAACCACGACATCATTCAGGCCGACGACTACCGCCAACTCACCAGCGGATATCTGTTCCTGCGCAAGGTCGAGCACTCGCTGCAATTGCTGCACAACCAGCAGGAACACGCCTTGCCGAAGTCGCAGCGGGAACTGGCGTGCCTGGCGCAGCGGCTCGACTTCCCGGGTCCGGCGGAGTTCATGGCCTACCACAACCAGCACCGCGCGGGAATCCGTCGCGTGTTTGACAAGTACGTCGAGCGGCGGGAATCGGCCACAGCCATCGTCATCCCGCATGCCTCGATTACGCAGCACCTGGGCGGAGTCATCGACGGATATGCCGAGCGATTTGACGAGGACCAGCAGCAGCGGCATCGGGTGTTGCTGGAAGCCCTCAGCCCGGCGCAGCGTGTGCGAGTCGCTGCCGTTCCGATCGGCGAGCAGCGCTGGGAACTGACGATCGTGGGGTATGACGAGCCGGGCGAGCTCTCGATGATCTGCGGGTTGCTGCTGTCGCATGGGATGAACATCGAGGCGGGTGACGTGTTCACCGGGCACTCCATCGGGGGACCAGCGACGGGGACGGTCGCGCATCGGAAGTTCATCGACGTATTGCAAGTTCTCGCTCGAGGACCGCTGACCGAGGGGGGCAGCCGGAGGGCGAGGCTCCTGCCGAGCCGCGACCCAGGGGACACGTCGACTCGCGACAGCGGCTCGGCAGGAGCCTCGCCCTCCCAGTCGTCAACCGGCGAATGCACCCCCGAGGCGGACTTCTGGGCGCAGTATGAGGCGGAACTGGTCAGTCTCACCCGCCAGGGACACCCGGAGGCCCGTGCCGCCAACCAAGGTCGGCTGGCCCGACGAGTGGTCAGTCTCGTCGAGTTCGCACCCGACTCCGTCTCGATCTTACTCCCTCTCGAGATCGAGTTCGACAACGCCGCAACCAGCGACGCCACCGTCCTCCGCATCTCGGGCGAGGACACGCTCGGGTTCCTTTACGAACTCACCAACGCACTGACGCTCAGCAGCATCCAGATTCAGCGAGTGAAGATCCGCTCCATCGGGCACCTGGCCAGTGACACGCTGTATGTGACCGATGAATCCGGTCGCAAGATCACCGAACCCCGGCGGTTGAATGAATTGCGAGCGGCGGTGATTCTGATCAAGCACTTCACGCACCTGCTGCCGCAGTCGCCCAACCCCGAGGCGGCGCTGCAGCACTTTCGCGAGCTGCTGGCCAAGCTGTTTGAGCGGCCCGACTGGTCGGAGCAGGTGGCCTCGCTGGATCGCACGGAGGTTCTCGGTGCGCTGTCGCGGTTGCTGGGAGTGAGCGACTTCGTGGGCGAGGAGTTGTTGCGGCTCGAGTTGAGCCGCGTCCTGCCCATCGTCACCGATTCGGCCATGCGCCGAGAGGCCAAGACCCACGACCAGTTGCGGTGTGAGCTGGATGCGGAGTTACAGTCGGTGAAGACCTTGGAGGCACAGCGTGAGGTGCTGAATGCCTTCAAGGACCGCGAAATGCTGCGGGTCGACATGCGGCACATCCTGGGGCACCAGGATTCCTTCAGCGGGTTCTCGCACGAACTGACCGACATCGCCGAGGTCACGATCGAGGCCGCGCTGCGCTGCTGCGAGACCGAACTCCGGCGACTCCATGGCTCGCCGCTGCTGGCGTCGGGGAACCCCTGCCGGATGACAATTTGTGCTCTCGGAAAGTGCGGCGGGCAGGAGTTGGGGTTCGCCTCCGACATCGAGTTAATGTTCCTGTATGAGGACACCGGCCACACGACCGGCCCCGAATCGATCAGCAACGAAGAGTTCTTCGACCGGCTGGTCGACCTGTTCGTGAAGTCGATCCACGCCCGCCGCAAGGGGATCTTCGAGATCGATCTGCAACTCCGCCCGCACGGCAAAGCGGGCAGCCGAGCGGTCTTGATTGAGACCTTCCAGCGCTACTTCGGCCCGACCGGACCCGCCTGGCCGTATGAGCGGCAGGCCCTCGTCAAGCTGCGGCCGATTGCCGGGGATCGGGGTCTGGGGCAGCGGATCGTGAGCCTCCGCGATGAGCTGATCTACACGGGGACGGCCTTCGAAGTCGCCTCGATGCGGGCGCTGCGGGACAAGCAACTGAATCAACTCGTGACGCCGGGGACGTTCAACGCCAAGCTCAGCTCCGGCGGGCTGGTTGACATCGAATACCTCGTGCAGGGATTGCAGATGATCCACGGCGGGCAGCATCCGTCCGTGCGCGACCCCAATACCCGCGAGGCGATGAAGGCCCTCGAAGTCGCCGGGGTGCTGTCCGCCGAGCAACGCCTGGCGCTGCGCGACGCCTACCGCTTCCTGCGGCGACTGATCGACGCCCTCCGCATGGTGCGCGGCGACGCGATGGACCTCACCGTGCCGCCCCGCCAGTCGGAGGAATTCCGGTTCCTGGCCCGCAGAATGCAGCTCTTCCGGGAATCGGTGGACCTCTCCGCCGATCTGGAGTCGTATTCGGCTGTCGTCCGCGAGTTGAGCCAAACCTTGCTGCCATAGGTGAAGTCGCAGCCTGGACTCCCAGGTCCGGGCGGAACGGATTCCTCATGACGACATCGCCCCGTGACTTTATCCCGAAGGGATTCCAGCCGTCTGGGTTATTCAGACGTTTGATAGGCTGAAATCCCTTCCGGGTCGTTGATGTTCGCCAGTCAAAATGGAGCCGAAAGACATTCCCCGCCGGGACCGTGTGTGCCTCAGAAAAGTAGGCAGAGATTCACCACGGAGACACGGAGGCGCGGAGCAGAGCAACTCTGGGATGACTGGCACCAATTTGCCACAGGACGAGGGAGATTTGACAGGATCAACAGGATTCCCATCTGCTGCATCAGCGACGGAAACTATCCTGTGGATCCTGTGGATCCTGTCCAATCGAATGATCAGCACCGCTCACCTGCGTTCTCGCAGATGTGGAGTTCTCCGTGTCTCCGTGTCTCCGTACTACTAAACTACTAATCCGCGATTTATGTTCACGCTGCACAAATTTCATGCAGCTGGGCACAGCTGTGTTTGCGAGGGCTGGGAGGGCCAAACAGACAGCTTCTTCGTCCCGGAAGGGACGTTTGGAAGGCAAACAAAGGTGTCAGGAACCATTCCAGTCTCCTTTCACCAGAGAGGAAACAAAGGTGTCAGGACAAAGGTGTCAGGAACCATTCCCGTCTCCTTTTACCAGTTTCTGTCGGCCGCGAGGGCGGGTGGTGACTTCTAGGCCCAGTTGCTTGACGGTGCGTGCGGTCCATTCCGGATTCCCCAGGGGGGTCCCCCGGTTGACGCTGCGGCGGATTGCGGCCACTTCAGACTCGGCTTGCGGTTGATTGACGTGGGACCGCC
>JAYTWO010000005.1:0-1694 GCA_043743415.1 Planctomycetota bacterium | reverse complement strand
CGTCAAAGCCACCGGCGAGATCCAACAGGCCGTGTCCGCCCAGACCTGCCTGAACCTGTTCGAGGCTTGCGGAGATCTGTAAAGACCGAGGGTGGGACCACTCTAGCTGACGCTACACAAACTCCCGCATCGGTGTCCCGCCCTCTTCGACGAGATACTGCGGTCGTCCGTTGTGGTCGGTGAGTGTCGTCTCATCAACGCGAATCCCCAAGTGGTGAAACAGCGTGGCGTAGACCTCGCCGAAGGTCACTGGACGAGCGACGGATTCGGCTGCGATGCGATCTGTGGAGCCGATCACCTGGCCGTGGCGGAAGCTGCCGCCCGCCATGAGGGCGCAGTTGACTTGCGGCCAGTGGTCGCGACCGACCTGGTCGCTGATCTTGGGAGTGCGACCGAATTCGCCCCAGATGATGACGGCACAATCGTCGGCTAGGCCGCGCTGATGCAGGTCTTCAATCAGGGCACTGACGCACTGATCGAAGACCGGGAAATCCTCGGCCTCACGCTTGAAGATGGAGTTGTCGGGCCGCCCCTCGGCGTTGCGACCGCCGTGCCAGTCCCACTTGCTGTAGTTGAGCGTCACCACGCGGACGCCCGCCTCAATCAGACGACGAGCCATCAGCAGACTCTGTGGCACGCGCGGTGCCCCGTTGCCGTCCATGAACACCTTCGGGTTACCGGTCCCGTAGCGTTTGACGACCTCCGGATCTTCCTTTGAGAGATCGATCGCCTCGGCCAGTCGTGACGAGGTGAGCAGCCCCATCGCCTGCTCCGCAAAGGCGTCCATCCCCTCCATCATCCGCGAAGTGTCGACATCCCGACGCAGGTGGTCCATGCTCTTGAGCAGCGACTGCCGGTCGGCCAACCGGTCGAGCGAAATCCCTTGGAGGACCATGTCCTCGCGGGTCGGCCCCAGCGGACGGAACGGAACATGGGCCGTTCCCAAGAAACCCGGCCCCGGCTCGTTGTACGGACCGTGAGTACACTGGTAACACAGGCTCACGAACGGCGGAGTGGAAGGGTGCGATGCCCCCAGGACGTGCGACACCATCGACCCAAACTGCGGCCAGCCGCCGGAGGGTTTGGCCTTTCGAGTGTCACGTCCGTTGAAGACCTGGATCGCGTCGTGATCGGACTGGTTCCCGATCAGTGAGCGGATGATCGAGAACTTGTCCGCCATCCGGGCCAGTCGCGGGAATGCCTCGCAGATCTCCATGCCGGGGACGTTGGTCGCAATCGGTCGCCACGGCCCGGCGAACTCCTTCGGGGCCTCGGGCTTGAGGTCGAACATGTCCTGGTGCGGCGGCCCACCGACCAGATAAATCATGATCACCGACTTCGGCGACTTCGCCTTCCCAGCTGCGTCTTCTGCGTGGAGGATTTCCGGCAGCGACCAGCCGCCGAGCGTCCCCAGTGCCGCCAGCGTGCCAATATTCAGCAGACTGCGGCGGGAGATCCCGTCGCAGAACGGCCGACCGGAATCGCGTTGACCGTTCAGCTTCAGCATGTGGCGAGTCCTCTCAAGTGATGATATGACACGACTATACCTCCAAAGATCGACACATCACAATGCAGTTATGCGTTGAAATTCGAGTTCGCGCCAGAGAAGAAAGACATTCCGCTTCCCTCGGTTCCAAGCTCCGCTGGGGGCCGCATCTCTCCGATCGTCCGCTTCACCGCGTACCGAACAACTC
>JAYTWO010000004.1:0-32003 GCA_043743415.1 Planctomycetota bacterium | reverse complement strand
AAGTGACATTGCCGCAAACTTGTCCATGTCGACTTCCGGGACTCGTCATCTCGACCACTTCTCCACGAATCAGTTCCGACGGGCGTTCATGGGCCATCGCCGAGAACTCGTCGGCGGTGACTAAGGTTGTCGTAGAACTCATCTGTCTGCCCCACTCTCGATGTGCTGGCTGTTCGACTCGCCGATGAAGCTACTCGAACAACGCACTGGTTTTGACAGCGAATCAAATCCCGAAGAACAGTTCCTGCACCCGGAACTTCAGTCCGGGCAACGCACCCGATTGGAACACGCTATCCTCGTTGAGCACGGTGGGTTCGTCGTCGCTGCGAAAGACGTGCAATCTGCGGTGACCGGGGTCGATCACCCAGACCTCGCGGACTCCGATTCCCAAATACTCGCCCACTTTCTGGACGACTTCCGGCCAGCGATCAGAGGGCGAGAAGACCTCAACGCAGAGTTCCGGGGCCACGGAGAGGTGGCCTTGGGGAAGTTGACCATTCGGCAATCGGTCACGTCTGACGGCATAGACATCCGGTCCCCGAACCGAATCGGGATCGTGCTCCGTCTTGACCCCTGCATCGTTCGACGGAACATTCCAAAGGGTCGTTTGCCCGCGAACCCACTGCTGAATCAAGAACGATGCGTTGCTACAAACCTGCCCATGCCAACCGCCGGGACTCGTCATCTCCACGACCTCCCCACGCACAAGCTCACTCGGACGCTCGAACGCCAATTCGCAAAACTCCTCCGCTGTGAGGAGATCTGTTATCGTTGTCATCACATCCCCCTTCTGGCTGAAAGCTGACGGCTGATCGCCAACAGCTTCTCTACCCCACCGAGCCTTCCATCTGCATCTCGATCAACCGGTTCATCTCGACGGCGTACTCCATCGGGAGTTCCTTGACCAGTGGCTCGATGAAACCGGTCACGATCATCGCGCTGGCTTCGGCCTCGGTCAGGCCGCGGCTCATCAGATAGAGCAGCTGATCTTCGCCGATCTTCGAGACGCTCGCTTCGTGCTCGATGGCGACATCTTGTTCATCGATTTCGATGTACGGGTAGGTGTCGCTGCGGCTCTCGGAGTCGAGGATCAGGGCGTCGCAGACCACGTTGCTCTTGCAGTTGTGGGCCCCCTTCATCACTTTCACCAACCCACGGTAGCTGGCCTGTCCACCATTTTTGCTGATCGACTTCGAGACGATGCGGCTGCTGGTGTTCGGGGCGCAGTGGACCATCTTGGCCCCGGCGTCCTGGTGCTGGCCGTCCCCGGCGAAGGCGATCGACAGAGTCTCCCCGCGAGCGCCCGGCTCCATCAGGTAGATGGCCGGGTACTTCATCGTCAGCTTCGAACCGAGGTTGCCGTCGATCCACTCCATCAGCGAATCGCCGTAGGCCATCGCCCGTTTGGTGACGAGGTTGTAGACGTTGTTCGACCAGTTCTGGATCGTCGTGTACCGGCAGCGGGCGTTCCGCTTGACGACGATCTCGACCACCGCCGAGTGCAGCGAATCTGAGCTATACGTCGGGGCGGTGCAGCCTTCGACGTAATGCACGCTGGCCCCTTCATCGACGATGATCAAGGTGCGTTCGAACTGCCCCATGTTCATCGTGTTGATGCGGAAGTAGGCTTGCAGCGGGAACTCGATCTTCACCCCCTTGGGGACGTAGATAAACGACCCGCCCGACCAGACGGCGGAGTTGAGGGCTGCGAACTTGTTGTCGTTCGGCGGGATGATGGTGGCGAAGTATTCGCGGAACAACTCGGGGTGTTCGCGGAGGGCGGAGTCGGTATCGGTGAAGAGCACGCCCTGCTTGGCGAGATCTTCTTGCAGCGAGCCGTAGATCACTTCGGACTCGTACTGGGCCTTCACTCCCGAGAGGTACTTCTTCTCGGCCTCGGGGATGCCGAGCCGGTCGTAGGTCTTGCGGATGTCTTCGGGCACATCGTCCCACGTCTTGCCTTGGCGATCAGACGCCTTGACGTAGTAGAACATGTTCTGGAAGTCGAGGTCCGACATGTCCCCGCCCCAGGTGGGCATCGGGCGACGCTCGAACTCTTCCAGCGACTTGAGGCGGAAGTCCCGCATCCAGCCTGGCTCTTTCTTCAGCTCGCTGATCTGCGCGACGATGTCGCGGTCCAGACCCCGGCGGGACTTGAACTCGTACTTGTCTTCCGGGTCATGGAAGCCGTACTTGTAGTCTCCGATGGAGACATCGGCTTTTGCGTTTTCGAGGGGTTCGGTGAGGAGTGCTTGCGACATGATGATCTGCTTTCTCCGAGTGAAAGTCGGGATCGCGGGGAGGTGGTGGAAGGAATGAGCGATGGTTCGCTCGGGGGTCTCAACTCGTGGGAGTTGGCGTCAGTGGCGGTTAGCGATTGCGGGGGTCTTCTGCTTCGGGATCATGCAAGGCCCTCGAACAACAGGGACAGCGGGCACGCGAAGTCTGGCAACTGAGGCGTGGTCAGGACATCAGTGGCCTGAAAGACAGTGGTCTCTTCCTGGTCTCGATGGATGAAGACGCGCTGGTGATCGGGTTCGATCACCCAGACTTCCGTCACACCGGCGGCTAAAAACAGAGAGACCTTCCGCATGACATCGTGGGAGCGATCGGAGGGCGAACGAATCTCGATCGCCACATCGGGAGGGACACTGAGGTGCCCGATTGGACCCCTTCCCTGCGGAAGCTTGGACTTGCGAATGACCATCAAATCCGGACCACGCACGGTATCCGGATCGCTCTCGACCAGAACTCCAGAATCGTTCGAGGCGGCGGAGAATTCCGGGTGCGATTGGAGCCAAGCGTAGAGCATGCCACCGAGCCGGAGACAGACGTTTCCGTGCCGGAATCCGGGATTGGTCATCTCGACAATCTCCCCGCGCACGAGTTCACACGGCCTGTCGAAGGACATGGTCGCAAACTCTTCGGCGGTGATGAGGGTGGCTGTGGACATGATGAACTCGTACTAAGCGTC
Source organism: Planctomycetota bacterium (assembly GCA_043743415.1). Taxonomy (GTDB): domain Bacteria; phylum Planctomycetota; class Planctomycetia; order Planctomycetales; family Planctomycetaceae; genus TH-plancto1. The sequence goes on along the minus strand of JAYTWO010000004.1, from coordinate 29,029 downwards.
GGCTTCCTCGGGAGTGACTTGGGCAGTGGCAAAATCGACTTGATCGTAGACCTCCGCGATGGAGAGCTCGCAATTCGGATTCGGGATCACAACCATCCCGTCGTGGAAAGCAGCCATCGACCAACGACCGGAGGATTCACGGCTGTAGACCTCGACAGCTGAGTGATCCTGTGAGACTAGAACGTATGTTTGCAGCGACTCGATGGTTCGATACCGCTCGAACTTGCGTCCGCGATCATTGGCTTCCGTGGATGGTGACAAGACCTCCACGATCAAGATGGGGTTCACCAGAATGTCGCGTCGACCATCTTCGAACTGGGCGTTGTCACCCGCCACGGTCAGGTCGGGATAGGTGTACGACCCACGCGGGGTGCGGACTTTCATATCGCTGGGGTAAACCCGGAACCTGCGGCCTTTGAAGATCCGTCTCAACTCCGCACCGAAGCTCAATGAGATCAGGTTGTGGGCTTCGCTGGCTCCCGACATCGGAATGACCTCTCCGTCGATGAAATCACTCTTATACGAAGCAGCCCGTTCGATGGCGAGGTACTCATCGGCTGTCAGGCGATGGAGGGTCGCGGTACTCATGGCGTCCCCTTCGTAAGGAGTTTGACTTGGTCGTAGATCTCCGTCAGCTCGATCTCACAAGCGGGCTCTTGAATCGCCACTCGTCCCACACGAAACGTCCGCAATGACCAACTGTCGTCGGGTTGCCGTGTGAAGACCTCGACGTTCACGAAATCCTGGGAGACCAGAACGTAAGTGTGCAATGTTTCGATCTCGCGGTAGCGGGCAAACTTCGTACCGCGATCATAGGCCTCCGTCGAGGGGGAGAGGACTTCGACCAACAGGACAGGGTTCATCAGAATGTCATGTTGCTCGCCCTCAATTTCGAGAGAGCCAACGACACTGACATCCGGATACGTATAGAGGCCCTCGGGCGTGACAATCCGCAAATCGCTGGAATGAACTTGAAAACCTCGACCTCGCAGGGCTCTCCGCAACTCGGAGCCAATGTTCATGGCAATCAGACTATGAGCAACGCTTCCTCCCGACATCGGCGTCATCTCCCCATCAAAGAATTCACTCTTCGACACGGCAGCCCGTTCGATAGCGAGGTACTCATCGGCTGTCAGGCGATAGAGCGTAGCGGTACTCATCGGGAGAACCCCTTCACTTTCAGAATTGAATGATCGGGATGGTCGGGATTCGGCACCAGGCGGCAACCAGCACAATCGACGAACAGATCTGTCATCTCCAGGACGGTCTGACCAATCAAGACCTCATTGCCTAACACGACACAGTCCACAGCTGTTCCGCGCTCCATCAATTCGACGAACACGGGGTGGGTCACATCCACAAATTCGACTCGACCATCAGCGTAGCTCACCTCGCGTTTCCCTCGGATTGCGATTCCCAAAGCGTCCGCGACAGAGCGTGGAATGACGGTCGCCACGGCTCCCGTATCAACCATGGCGTCGACTTCGCACTGCCGAACTTGATCTTCAGTGATCTCCCCCAGTTCCAGTCGAACTGCGTCAAACGAATTGGTCAGGAGAACCTGAACTCGCACTTCTCCCCTCGGAGGCCCTCCTCTCCCGGAAACGATCTCGGAGATTGACCGCGGAGTAGATTGGAGCATGGTTGACATGATGTGGCTCCCCAAAAGTCTTCAGCTGTGAGTCCGAAACTGCCGGTCTCTCGACCGACAACGGATGAATTCCGTCGCTACTTGACGCCTGCAACGACCCTCGTCTCCGTCACGCTTTTTTCCTCGGCAGCTTCCTCCGGATGGCGTTCGCGGACTCCTGCATAGCCGTTGGTGTAGAGTTCGTGGGCCAGCTTGGCGTCGCCGGTTTCGACGATCCGACCCGCCAGCATGACGTGGGTGAACTGGGGGACATTGTACTCCAGCAGCTTGCGATGGTGGGTGATAATCATCACGCCCATCTGCGGCCCGGAGAGCTTGGCGAGTCCCTCGCTCACAACGCGGACGGCATCGCTGTCGAGGCCCGAATCGGTCTCGTCCAGAATGGCGAACTTCGGCTTCAGCATGGCCAGTTGGAGGATCTCCATCCGCTTCTTCTCGCCGCCGGAGAACCCCTCGTTGAGGTAGCGGCGGGCGAACTCCTGATCGATGTCGAGCTCGGTCATCGTCTGGCGCAGCTCCAACCGAAAATCCTTCATCGGCATCAGATCTTCGCCCTCCTTACGAGCGGGGTTCCGCACGTTGGTGACGGCATGCCGGATGAAGTCGGCGACCTTCACACCGGGAATCGTGACCGGATACTGGAAGGCCAGGAACATTCCCAGGCGAGCCCGCTCGCACGGGTCGAGTTCGCTGATGTCGCGGCCATCGAGCTCGATCGTCCCGCTGGTGACTTCGTACTTCGGATGCCCCGCCAGCGTGTACGCCAGCGTGCTCTTGCCCGAACCGTTGGGCCCCATTAGGGCGTGAATCTCGCCCTGATGAATTGTGAGGTTGACCCCCTTCAGGATGGGCGTTTCGCCCACGGAGACATGGAGGTCGGTGATCTTGAGCGTGGCAGGCATGGAGTCTAATTCAGGATGGGGAGGAACAGGTTTCAGGGAGTGTGCAGTGAACGTCAACAGAGCGAGGGCAGCCTCATTCGATGCCCGCGAATAGTTCGCTCACTAGGGTCTCGAACCCCGCGAGTTCAGAGCTGGTCAAAGATTGTGAGTGGCGAAACAGCACAGCCGGGCGATCACTTCGGAAGGCTTCGACAGTTCGCATGTCGGGATCCACGATCCACACTTCACGAACGCCCGCTTCGAGGTACTCGTCAATCTTACGACGTGTCTCCGTCCATGTGTTCGAATGGGACAACACCTCAACGCAGAGGACCGGAGCGAGTGTCGTCTGACCGCGCGGCAACTTGCCGTCCGGCAACTGAGAGATGCTGAAGAAGGCGACATCAGCACCGCGGACAGTGTCCAAATCAGGTTGAGTCACAATCCGACTGTCGTTCGTGGTGACTCGTCCAGACCTCTCCAGGCACGCCCAAGCGTCGATCGCTTTTGCCACTTCAAAACAGACATTTCCATGCGACTGATCGGGTCTGGTCAATTCAACGATCTCCCCGCGTACGAGTTCCACCGGTCCGTCGAAACTCATCTCGGCGAACTGCTCAGCGGTGATCAGACGTGGAGGGGCAGAGGTCGACATGACTCAACCTCCTTCTTCGGGAGGAAACAAGGAGGCCACGGTGCATTGAAATCCCGGAAGTTGGCGAGACGACAGGACGCCCGTTTCGGAGAGTTGAATCGGATCAGCGTCTAACCCGAAGACGTGGACGGAACGAGATGATGGTTTGACAACCCAAACCTCAGCCACACCTGCTTCGTGATACTCAGCGACCTTGGCCAGCATCTTGTTCCAGCGATCACTCGGAGAAAACACCTCAACGATCAGTACCGGCGGCGTTTCGACCCAGCCGGTCGGAAGCTGCCGGTTGGGGAGCTGACTCCAAGGAATCAGCATCACGTCTGGGCCACGAACTGACTCCGGATGTCGGCCTGTCCGAAATCCAGAGTCATTTCCCAGCACGCATCCAAAGTCGATCGACTCAGCCCATACATCAAGTCGTCCGCTGACCTTGGTACACACGAAACCATGCAAACCACCCAGCCTCGTCATCTCCACGATCTCCCCGCGAACAAGCTCGTATGGTCCGTCAAGATTCATCTCGGCGAATTGTTCAGCAGTGATCAGACCTGTGGCGTGGGCAGTGGACATGGCTACGACTCTGGTTACCCCTGAATGAATTCGGGATGCTTGGCGAATCCGCTGTGGTGCGGCACTGGCAGCAGTTCTTGGACGCCCTTGCCGATGCGTTTGGCCTTGATCTTGTCCTGAATCCGCATCAATCCTTCGAGCAGGGCTTCGGGCCGAGGCGGGCATCCAGGCACGTAGACATCGACCGGAACGACGAGGTCGACACCCTTCACGACGTGGTAGCCGTACTTGAAGTACGGTCCGCCGCCGATGGTGCAGGCCCCCATGGCGATCACGTACTTCGGGTCGGGCATTTGCTCCCACAGTCGGCGCACGCGGCTGGCCATCTTGTAGGTCACGGTCCCGGCCACGATCATTAGGTCCGCCTGCCGCGGCGTCGCCCGGAACGCCCCCGCTCCGAACCGGTCGATGTCGAACCGGCTGGCCCCGGTGGCCATCATCTCGATCGCGCAGCACGCCAATCCGAACGTCATCGGCCAGATGCTGGACTCTTTGGCCCAGTTCATGGCTTGCTCGAGTGTCGTTGTGACCACATTCTCTTCGAACCGACCTTCAATCCAGGTCATTGTCTCTCTCCAACGGGTGGGGCCAGGGGCGGTGGGAATTCGATCTCGAATTCCCCAATGTACCGCCCGATCCTTCACTCGTGAATCAACTTCCGCCGGTTTCACTTCCCGAGAATCACTTCCCGAGAATCACTTCTCAGTTACCCCGCCACTGCGGAGGCCAGCACTCCCGACACCTGCGTTGGCGAGAACTCGCAGCACTGGTCCCCGTCCCGGCAACACTGCGTGCGGTGGACCGGCACCCCCAGAACCTCCGAGAAAACCGTCTGCTCCAGATCACAGATCGACGCATCTCGTGCGGCAATATCGTGATATGGACAGGAGTTCTCTCGCAGGATCGGAAGCAACTCGCCCCCCTGCTGCCGCAGCTCCACATCGAAGCCCAGCGTCGTCAGCAGACCCCGCAGCTCCTCCAACCGGTCCGACATTGATGTCGACCGCACTTCCCGGCCATAGGTTTTCACCAGCCGGTCCCGCAATCGCCCAATCAGCTTCGAACGCACCGCGCCATCGTCGATGAGCGTAATCTCGTCCCACAGCATCAGTGCCAGGTCGCGGTAGTTATCGCCAAGGTGCCTCAGACCTTCCGTCGTCACCGCATAGGTGTGCGACGGTCGCCCCCGCTCTCCCTTGGTGGACTCGCGAGAGATCAGTCCCTGCGCCTGCAACCGCGTCAAACGCTGGCGAATCGCCGTGGCAGTGACCCCTTGGCGATCACATAACGCCTGCACCGTCGCCCCACCGCTCTTGCGGAGGTCGGCGAGGAACGCGCGGTCGTCATGTTCCAAGGTGAATCGCATGGGATGGAGAGGCAATCGCCCAGCAGGAGTCGGTCATCACGCCCTCTATCATAGAGGGACGACCTCTTTATGACAACAAAAACAGTCGTAAATGAGAAATGAGACTGAATGTCAACATCGCGACGTGTCTCGATGGCTCTCCGGAGTCCACACGGCCAAAATCCATCAGCGGAATCTTGATCGTTGGGTTTGGAACTCGGAGGCCACGCTGTCAGAATGCCCATTCACTGGGATCGGGGCTGGCTATCGGCCAAGTCTTGATCTGAGAGATTTGTGGTGCAGTGTTCCCTAGAGGGCAGAGAGCCGATGGCACGTATTGTTTCGCTGTCGATCCTGTCGACGCTGATCGTCATCCTGGGGCTGACGTTCTTTCGCGTCCTGGCCCCGTTTGTGATGCCGTTGTTTCTGGCCGGTGTGACGACACTGCTGGTTCAGCCTTGGTTTCAGAAGCTGATTGTGCGGCTCAAGGGGCGGGTCAGACTCGCCGCCGGGCTGTTGTCCGTCAGTCTCTTGTTCGCGATTCTGGTTCCGTTGACGGTCGGGATTCTGCTCGCCTCGCTGGAACTCTACACCATCGCCAATACGGTCACGGATGATGCGTTCCTGAAAAAAGCAGGCACGACGGTCAGCGTCAAGTCGGAGGAATTCCTCGACCAAGCGGTGATGTACGCCAACGGGTACCTGCCCCGGGACCGACAGGCCAGCAAGGAGGCCGTCCGGACGTTGATCCGCGAGAAGCTCCGGGACTCACTGAATGACCTCGGTGATCGCTCGCTCGGACCGACTGTCTCGACCACCGTCGACATCGTGGGAAAACTGCTCTCCACGACAGCCATGCTGCTGATCGGGCTGACGATCTACCTGATCGCGTTGTACTACTTTTTGGCGGATGGTCCCGCACTGCTGACCGCAGCCGAACAATTGATCCCGGTTCATGTCGACTACCAGCGGGAACTGCTCAGCGAGTTTGCCAAGGCCGTCCGCAGCGTGGTCCTGGCCACATTCATGGCGGCGATCGCACAGGGGGTAGCGACGACCCTGGCCCTGCAATTATTTGGGTTCGGGCATCTGTTCGCGATCCTGATTCTGTCGACAATCTTCTCTCTGATTCCACTCGCGGGGGCTTGGCTCGTGTGGGCTCCATTTGCAATTGGTCTGTTCACGAGCGGACACTGGATCCAGGGATTGGTGTTGACCACCTACGGCATCGTGGTGGTGGGGTTGCTCGACAACATCGTGCGGGCGTATGTCCTCAATACGGATACCAAGCTGCATCCGCTGCTGGCCTTGGTGAGCGTGTTGGGAGGGATTCAGGCGCTGGGGTTGTGGGGGGTGTTCATTGGTCCGATCGTGGCGTCGTGTCTGTATGCCTTGGTGCGGATCTTCAACACGGAGTTGTTCGCACTGTCGCGGGAGAGGTTGGGGGTGGGTGACGGGACGATCCTGAGTCCGAGTGTTTCCGTTCCCGATGCCACGTCCGTCACGCAGCCTTCGACTTCGATGGGGAGTCCGTCATGAATCGATCGTCTGTGCTGGCCCTCATGATCTTGTTCCTGTGCGTCGTTTCCCCCTCGGGATTCGCTCCAGACTTGTCCGCCGAAGACGCCGCCCCTGCGATCACCCCGGCGGCCCCCGTGGTCAACATCACCGACAAGTGGACCGTCCTCGTCAAACCCGATCGGCCCCGCCCCGGCATCGTCGAGTTCACCGACAAGTCCCCCATCCAGAATGTCGCGGAGTTCAAACTCCTCGGCCCGATGGTCAGTCATCCGTTCGGCCTGGGAGAGTTCACCGTCGATGGCCGCTGGGCCACAGCTCAGGGGGTGGTGCAGGTCGTCGAAGGCAAGAACGCCCTCCTCTCACTCGCCACAGCCGACGAGTTCGAGTTGGAAGGGATCATCAATCAGGAAGGGATGGGCGGCTGGCTGATGCTGCTGGGGTGGAACCAGGGGCACGGCTACTCGCTGTCCAATTTCACACTCAAAGATACCGGGCATCCGTGGTCCCTGTGCGAGTACCGAGCGTCCGAGGCGATTGCCGTCAGCAACAACATCGTCAAAAAGTTCGATTGGAAAGGGGACCAGCCGTTCCGCATGACCGTCCAGGACAAGCAGTTAACGGTGACGGTCGGCCAGACCGCCATCGTCGAGGCGTATCCGCTCGACAACTACACCCCCGGGCAGGTCTGCCTGGGGACGTATGACACGCGGTACGGTGCCCGCCCCGTGAAGATCCGGTCACTGCGCATCCGTGCCGTGGTGGAGCAGCCGGAGAAGCCGAAGAAGCCCGCTCCGGCCCCCAAGAAGGGCGATGCTCCGGCGAAGCCTGCGGTTCCGTGAGCCGAAGTGCAATCGCTGTGTGGCCTCATTCCATCGGGATGATGTCGGAGGGGCCAAACGTGGTCACCGAGACCTCCACGATTCGATACCAAGCCCGCCCGATCGGGGCACCACCGTTGTGGAACGCCAGTCCCCCGCGCTGGTAGCCCAGCAACGGTCGATGAGTATGGCCGAAGCAGACCTGCCGCACCCCCTCCTCTGGACCGTGGCCGACTTCGCGGAGGTACTTCAGCAACCGTTCCGCCACGATTGCGGGGGGATACACCGCGTGTGGGATCAGACGATGCAAGTGTGCCCGCACGAGCAGTCCATATAACCCGTGCGCCCACTGCTGACGGCGTACATGTGAGAAGCGGTCGCGCTGATGCTGTAATCGCTCGTGACTCATCTTCCGGTCCGCCGCGTCCCCGTGCAGGAACATCGTATCCCCCAGCCGCAGATAGAATCGGTCCCAATAGAAGTTCGCATACCGTGTCGCCAACCCCGGCAACTCCGCCAACAGTTCAGGCAGGTCGTCATGGTTCCCCAGCACAAAGTGGAACTGACACTCCGGCACGGTTTCGATCAGACGACAGAGCCACTCAACGGCTGCGACCAGACTGGCCTCATGCGAGGAGTGTGCGGACCACTTGAAGTCGAAGATGTCCCCACCCAGAACACAGACCCGCGAGCGCCGCGCGGCAGCGATGATCTCCTCATCGATCAGGTGTCCCCGCGAACGGTGCGAGAACAAATGCAGATCGGAAACAAAGCAGACGGGAACGAGTTGAGGGGATTGTTCGGTCACGGCTGACCTCCCGGAGGCGGGTTGCGAGGGGGCGGCTCTCCGGGGCGCGAGCCGCCGTTCGGGGGATTGCCCATGACCTGAAACTTCAGATCCTGGTACAGCTGGCGCCAGGCTCCCTTCAGCTCCGAGTCGAACTGGGCGCGGTCGTTTGACAAAATCTCTCGGACTTTGTTGAAGTTCTGAGTTCCGGCGGCCACGTAAGCCGCAGCGATGCGGGACTCGGGATAGAAACGCTTGCCTTCGTTGCGAAGTCGCTCCAGCACCTGGATCTGCTCCAGCGCCGCCTGCTCCCGGCTCTTATCCTTGAGATAGAACAGCAACAGTTGCTCTTCGGCGCGGTGGACCCACACTTTTTCCGCGGGGTTGTTTTGGAAGTGCTTGCCGACGGACTTCCAGGCTTCCTCGTTGTTGACGAGGAACATGGCTTGCATGAACTGCGCCTCAGCCGTGGCCAGCGGCTGGATGCTGGCGGGGGCTTGAGACGCCGGACCGATGCGGGTCCGCAGGAGCCAGCCGACCCCCGCGCTGGCACTCCCGGTCAGCAGCACCAACAGCGTCAGTGTCAGCCAGGGGTTCTGGCCATACAGTCGTCGCACGGGGGGCACACCATCGTCACTCTCGACTGGTGAGATCGTCACCTCTCCAATGGTTCCGCTCTTGTGGGCCTTGGACATCAGGCGGATGTCTTCCAGCACTTCGGTGAACGACTGATAGCGTTCCTCCGGCTTCTTGCGCAGCAGCTTGTGGACCAGATCGCACAGGGGCTTGGGCAGATCATTCCGCCGTTCGAATAGTGTGGGCGGAGCGGAGTTCAGGTGTTGCACCGCCACGGCCATGGCGGTGTCTCCCTTGAAGGGGGTCTGACCCGACAGCATGTGAAACGCGGTGACGCCGAATGAGTACAGGTCAGACCGCTGATCGAGCTTCTCAGCCCGGATCTGTTCGGGACTCATATACAGAGGAGTCCCCATCGTCGTGTCGGCCGTGGTCAGGTGCAGGTTCTCTCCCCCCTGGTCGATCTGTGCCAGTCCAAAGTCAGCCACCTTCACGATGCCCTTGTCGGTGAGCATGATGTTCTCGGGCTTGATGTCGCGATGCACGATGCCCTTCTCGGCGGCGGCCTCCAGTGCGGCCGCCGTCTGCCGCATGACCTGTAGCGCGGCCCCCACCGAAATGCGTTTGCCTTGCGAGGTCAGCTTCTGCAGGTAGTCGCGGAGGGTCTGGCCTTCGACGAACTCCTGCACGATGTAGTGCTGGTCGTTGAAGGTTCCCGTGGAGTAGACCTGCACGATGTTGGCGTGCGTGAGCCCGGCTGCTGCATCGGCCTCGCGTTCGAAGCGTTTGACGAAGAGCGGGTTGTTCATCAGTTCGGAGTGCATGAACTTCATCGCGACGTTCCGCTTCGGTCGGGATTGTTCGGCGAGCCAGACCTCGGCCATGCCTCCTTTGCCGAGTCGGCGGATGAGCTTGAACTCGCCGAACATCTGACCGACCCGAGACTGGGACTGGGCATTCGCCGCAGCGCCCGGGCGCGGCGCGCCGGAAGGAACGTCAGAGGTCTTGTCGGAATCGGGTTCGATGGAATCGGTCATGCCTTGGTCCTTCGTCATCACCACCCGCCGAACTGTCTCTGACCGGAGTTTCTCGCGACACGAGAACCAGTCCGGATGCGAGGGAAGTGATTCACTTCACTGTACTCCGTATGCCAGAAAACAGCCAGTTTCTCATGCCTGTACCTGCCGAACCGCTTCCCCGTTCAGCCGCGACGCACAGTCCTCGAAGCGGTACGCGGCCGCCGAAGTCGTTCCGTACACTGGTCGACCCCACGCTCCGCCCCGTACGATGCCGGGATGCAAATCGAGCAGCTATTCCTGGAGAGCTTTGGCATCTACAAGTCGCGCCGACTGGAGTTCGGCGACGGGTTGCAGGTGGTGTATGGTCCCAATGAATCGGGGAAGACCACGCTACTGGCGGCGTTGCGGCAGACGCTGTTTGGGATGCCGCATCAGAGCCACTATGCCTTTGACGGCACCACGACGACGCAAGCCCGGGTCCGGCTCGCGGATGGTCGGAAGATTTCGCTGACGCGCAAGAAGACGCGAGGGCCGGGACTGACGGGGGAGTTTGACGAGACCCGCGAACCGCTGACACCGGAGGTGTGGGAGCGGTGCCTGACCGGGGCGACGGCGGGGCTGTTTGAGAACCTGTTTGCCATCTCGCTGCGGGAGCTGTCGTCCGGGGAGGAGAGCCTGAAGAGTGCGGGGCTGACAGAGGCCCTGTTCGGGATGGCGATCGGCGGGATGGCGAGGTTTCGCCAACTCGACGAGACGCTCCAAGGCCAATGCGAAGAACTCTTTAAGCCCAGCGGCAACGCCAAGAAACCGCTCGTGAATGCGTTGAGCCGCGACATCATTGAAGCCGAGAAGCACTACAACGCCGCCCGGTTCTCGACGCGGGACTACACCGGGTTTCAGGAGCAGATCGCGGAGCATGAGGCACAGGCCCAGCGCATCCGCGACGACCGCGACACCTGCCAGCGACGGGATCGCCAACTGGAGCGGATCGAATCCGCGCTCCCGGCGTGGCGCGAGGCGGAACAGCGGCGTACGGAATTGGCAGCCCTCGGACCGGTCGGCGATGTGCCTTCCGCGATCATCGGCGACCTCAAGTCTCAGTGTGCCAAGCGAGCGGAACAACTCGCCGAACTCGACCGACTGGAGCAACGTGTCGCTTCCCCACTGGCCGAGGCACCACTCGAGGGGGCTGAGTTACTCCCGCATGAGACGGTGATTCGCCAACTCGCCGATCAAGTCGCCCGCGTCCGCGAGTCACTGATCGAACGGGACGCCCTTTCGAAATCGCTGGCCGAACTCGAGCAGCATGTTGCCTATGAACTGACGACGATTCAGCCCGGCTGGACAGCTGCTGACCTGCACCGCGTCACGGCCAGCCTGGCCCAGCGGGAGACCGTTCAAGGACTCAGCGAGGAGGCCGCGCGGCATCAGCAGTCGGTGGAGTTGCTTAAGTCGCGGCGGTCGGAACTGGGCGAACAGCGGAGCCGGATTGAGTTAGAACTGGGGGCGCTTCTGGAGACTGACCGCCTGGAAGAGGTCCGCGACCTGCTGGAGCGCGCGAAGGATTATCGTGTCGAGGCGAAGCGACACCGCGAAGTGGCTCCCGAATTGGAACGGCTCGTCGCACACATACATCAGCAGGCAGAGCGACTCGCCAGCTTGGTCGGCGTCTCGGTGGAGGTTCTCGGGTCACTGGTGGTGCCTCTGGGTTTGACCGTCGATCAGTATGTGACGCGTGTGGACCTCATCACTCGCGACCTGGAACAGGCCCGTTCGCGTGCCTCCGATACCAAACTCCAATTCACCGAATCCCGAGAGAGACTGGCTTGCTTCGATCGCGATCACGAAGTCTACGACCGTTCTGACCTCACAAAACTGCGAGCACAACGCGAGGTCGGTTGGTCGCTGATTGCTCAGCGATATATCGACGGCGGGGCCGACCCCGCAGCGATCGACGCGTGGACCCAGGGGCACCCCGACAGACTCGTCGATCTGTATTTGGAGCGGATCGAGGTCGCCGATTTACTGGCAGACCGCTTGCTGGCGAATGCGGCCCGCATGGGCGAGCGGCAACAGCTGGTCTATCAGGCCGAACAATGTGAGGCGAAATGGGCTGAGCGTGTCGCGGAACACAGTCGACTCATCGGAGAGTCCGCAACACTGGAGCAGGAGTGGCAAGCCGAATGGCCCTCGTCCCCGTTTCGCATCCGCACGCCGCGCGAGATGGCCGAGTGGTTGAAATTGCGGTCAGAGTGGCTCGAAGACCTCCAGAGGCGCGATCTGCAGAAGTCGGAGCAGACTCAACGATCGCAATTGATAGAGCAGTTTGAGGCTGAACTTCTACTCGCTTTCCCCAAGACCTCGTCCGCGAAAAGGCCGGACGCCGTGGTCCGTGTGGCGCTGCTCGCCGCCACGGAACGCGAGCGAACTCTGACGGAGTCCATGCAGTCTCGCGAACGCCTGATACAGGAGTTGCACAAGGTCTCTGTGAAGTGCGAGGCACGCGATCGAGAACAGTCCGAGCTCGCGTTGGGCGGGGCCGAGATTGAGGCTCGCAAAGCTGCGTTCCTCGACCAACTCGGCCTGCCCGGCGTGTGGGATCTCTCGGTCGCGGCCCGCGTCGTCGCGAGACTGATGGAAGTCCAATCGCTCGACCAGAAACGGAACAGCACGCAGCAGCGCTGGCAACTCGTGCAGCAACAGTGCGAGGAATTCACCCGCCGGTCTCAGCCGTTGTTCGCGGAACTGGGGAGAACGTGGATCGACTCGCTTCAGGCGTGTGACCAGATCCTCACCTGGCGTGCGGAACTCGATGAACGCCGCCGTCTGGAGTTGGAACAGACGCGGTTGCTGTCGGAGCGATCGGCCTCGGAGAAGCTCATCGATCGGCTGCGCGAGCAGATCCAAAAACTTGAGGAACGCATTGAGGAACTGCGTTGTGGACTGCCCGAACTGGCGGGCCTTGAACTCCCCGCACTGCTCGTCACCGCCGACCGCGCGGAGTCGCTTCGGGCCGAACTGCGAGGCCTCGATCACCAGTGGCAGGCCCATGCCGACGGCGCGGACGGGTTTAGCGAACAGCTGCGGAACTCAACGCTCGATGAGGTGCAGGACGAACGCCAGCGCCTCGCCCGGCAGATGCGAGAGCGCGACGAAGAACGCACGCGGGAACTCGCCAGTGCCGAGACGGTGCGCCGTGCGCTGCAATCGCGCGAGCGGGAAACCGTCGCCCTTGAGCGCGGTCAACAGCTGGAAGGACTGCGGGCTCAACTCGGTGGCGCGGTCGATCGGTTTGTGCCGCTGGCCCTGGCGCGGCACCTCATGGAGGCCGCCCGCGTGCGGTTCGAGAAGACCCAGCAACCGCAACTCCTCGTCGAGGCCGGGCGGATCTTCGAGCAACTCACCCTGGGGGAGTATGTCCAACTCACGCGGTCGGTCGGGCAAACCACCGAACTGCAGGCGATCCCCAAGACCGGGCTGGCCAAGACCGCGGCCGAGATGAGCACCGGCACGCGGGAGCAGTTGTATCTGGCGATACGGTTGGCATACCTCAAGCAGTATTCGCAGCGAGCCGAGCCGTTGCCGCTGGTGATGGATGACGTGCTGGTGAACTTCGATGAGGACCGGGCCAAGCAGACGCTGCGAGTGCTGAGCGACTTCTCGCAGTCGCACCAGATTCTGTTCCTGACGTGTCACCGGCGGATGGTGGAGTTGGTGCAGATGATCCGCCCGGAGCTAACGCCGATTGAGCTGAAGCCGGGGGGCGGGAAGCGGTTTGAATCATCGCCCGTGGACTTGTCAGTTGAGGCAGTTCCCTCGCAGCCCAAGCGTTCTTCCCGCAAGCCCGCCAGTCGACCCACTGCCCCACCACAGATTGAGCCGCCGAGCAAGCCAGAGCCGCCCACTCGGCCAGCGCAGCCAGTCCTCTTTCAAGAGGGGACTTGAATGGAGACCCTGAGTCGACTACTGCCCCTCGCCACTGAGGTGGCGTTCTGGACCTACAACACCCGCGTGGTGTTGCTGGGCACGACGCTGCTGGGGATCAGCGCGGGGGTGGTCGGGGCGTTCATGGTGCTGCGGAAGCGGGCCTTGATCGGGGACGTGATCGGCCATTCGGCACTGCCGGGGATTGGTCTGACGTTTCTCCTGATCGAGTGGTTCTCGCCGGGGACGGGGCGCAGCGTGCCGTGGTTGATGGGCGGGGCACTGGTGACGGGGCTGCTGGGGGCGCTGAGTGTGTTGTTCATGGAACGCTCGCGCCGCATCAAGCCCGATGCGGCGCTGGCCTTGGTGCTGAGTCTGTTCTATGGGGCGGGGATTGTGCTGCTGTCGGTGGCTCAGCGGATTCCCGGAGCGGGGACAGCTGGGCTGACTTCGTTTCTGGCAGGCAAGGTCGGGTCGCTGCTGGCAGCGGATGTGCTGACGTTCGGGGTGGCGAGCGTGGTGCTGCTGGCCCTCACCACGCTGTTCTTTAAGGAGCTGTTACTCACCTGCTTTGACAGTGAATACGCGACCGCCGGTGGCTGGCCGGTGAAGACGCTCGATGCCCTCCTGATTCTCTTGGTGGCCATCGTGACCGTGCTCGGCATGCAGAGCGTGGGACTGATTCTGGTGGTGGCGCTGCTGCTGACTCCCTCCAGTTCGGCGCGGTTCTGGACCGATGATGTGCGGCGCTTGGTGCAGTTGTCAGCGGGGTTCGGCGGAGTGAGTGCGGCCATGGGAGTCCTGGCCAGTACCGCTTCGTCGAAGCTGCCCGCCGGGGCCATGATCGTGCTGGCGGGGGTGGCGCTGTTCGTCTTCAGCCTGGTGTTCGGCACTCGGCGCGGACTGCTCAACCGCTGGCAACAGTCTCGGCTATTGAAGGACCGCATCCTGCGCGACGACCTGCTGCGGGCCATCTATGAACTGATCGAGATGGCCGCGCTGGCTCCGCATGGTTCTGGAGACAGGCCGATGGCGTTCACCCCCGCTCAAATCCAACAGCGCCACAGTTGGTCGATGCCCCAGCAGCAGGCGCTGCTCCAGACCTTTGTGTTCGAGGGGCTGATGTTGAACGACGGGGCCGATCGCTGGTGGCTGACCCCCGCCGGTCTGGACCAGGCGAAACGGACCGTGCGGCTGCACCGGCTGTGGGAGATTTATCTGCTGGAGTCGGCCAACGCCGTCGAGGGACACGTCGACCTGCACGCCGATGTGAGCGAGCACTTTCTTGATCCAGACATGCTGGCCGAACTCGAACGGCGGCTGGGGCATCGCATCCCGGCAGGCGAGGTGCCCGCCAGCCCGCATGCCCTGCGACCGTGAGTCATGTTGCGGAGTGTCATGCTCCATGAGGACATCCAGGAAGCTCCCCGTCACTCCAGAGATGGTCGAATCGAGGCCCGCCGTGTCGTTACTCCATTCAAACCAGATTGTCGTCGCCTTCACGGGAGCCAGCGGAGCCGCGTACGGGGTGCGACTGGTCGAGGTGTTGCTGAGCCAGGGGGCGACCGTGCATCTGGTCGTCAGCCCGGCGGCGCATCGCGTGTTCGAGACGGAACTGGATCTGTCGCTCGACGGTGAGGTCACGCCGGAGAAGCTGTTCTCGGCAGCGGTTCCGTGGTGGCAGGCACGCTCGACGCTGACGAGTGATTCCGCAGCGGGTCAACTCCAGACGCACGGCTACCAGGACTACAACGCCGGGATCGCCAGCGGATCATTCCCAACCGCCGGGATGGTGATCTGCCCCTGCTCGATGGGGACGCTGGCAGCTGTCGCGCACGGCATGTCGACGAATCTGATCCAGCGGGCTGCGGATGTGCATCTCAAGGAGCGCCGCAAGCTGATCGTCGTCCCGCGCGAGACTCCCTTGGGTCTGATCCAACTCGAGAACATGCGCCGTCTGACCGAAGCCGGTGGCGTCGTGCTGCCCGCGATGCCGGGGATGTACCATCAGCCGCTGACGATCATGGATCTCGTCGATTTCGTCGTGACGAGGATCTGCGACCAGTTGGGACGCCCCGTGGCGCTGACAAAGCGTTGGGGGACGGAGGAGCGGTGAGGCAGTCTCACTCCGGCTCTGCCATGCGGATCAGCCTTCGCAGCAGGACTTCCGAGACGCGGCCTCGGAAGCGGATTTGCTCGTCGAATTCCACGACGGGGATCCAGGTGCCATGGCGCTCCGTCAACTCGGGATCGGTCGAGATGTCGATGATCGTCAGCGGAGGCAAAAACCTCGCGTAGTCCGCCAGCAGGGCTTCCGCCTCCTCGCACAGCGGGCAGTTCGCTCGCGAGTAGAGCACAGCTGTGCGAAACCGCTGGCCCGGTCGTTCGGGGGACCAGTCCGTGCCGTCGTAGTCGGCCCGGTAGAGCAATCGCAATCCGCCCGCTGTGGCTGATAAAGCGAAGAGTAACCACACGGGGAGGGCCTCGTGAAACCAGCGCCAAGGGATGGCCATCCGCCAGCTGGGGATGGCCATGACGACGAGAGTCAGGCTGCCAAAGAGAAGCAGTGCAGAGCCAACGCGGGAGGCGGTTCGAGGCGGCATGGGGCGTGGGGGGAGGAGAGGTGTTCCAGTGTGTGGTGGGATTGTGGTGTGCGAGATTCGCGGTTCAACGCACTATTTGGGGGGATGAGTTGCAAGAACGGCCATTTCCGGTCGCCTTGCATGCCACTCGGTCGCCCTCTCATACATCCGCGCCGCCCGCAGCAACTGCTCCTCGGCGAAGTGCGGACCGAGGAGTTGCAGGCCGATGGGGAGGCCGGTCTTCGAGAAGCCGCAGGGGAGCGAGAGGCCGGGGGTGCCCGCGAGGTTCGCGCTGAGCGTGTAGATGTCTTGCAGGTACATGGCCAGCGGGTCGGAGGTCAGTTCGTCGAGCTTGAACGCCGGGGTCGGGGCCACGGGGGAGACGATCAGGTCGACCGACTGGAACGCCGTATCAAAATCCTCGCGGATCAGGCGGCGGACCTTGAGGGCCTTGTTGTAGAAGGCGTCGTAGTACCCGGCGGAGAGGGCGTAGGTGCCGAGCATGATCCGGCGTTTGACCTCGTCCCCAAACCCTTCGGCCCGCGACGCTGCGTACATCTCGGCGAGGTTGCCAAACTTCTCCGTGCGATGGCCATAGTGGACCCCTTCGAACCGGGCGAGGTTGCTCGACGCTTCGGAGGAGGCCACCATGTAATACACCGCCACGCAATACTTCGAGCGCGGTAGCGAAATGTCGACCAACGTGGCCCCCAGCGACTGGTAGACCCGGATGGCCTCGCGGACCGCCTGCTCCACCTCGGGGTCGAGGCCCTCGACGAAGTGTTCCCTGGCCACTCCAATGCGCAGGCCGATTAGCGGCTGATCGACGGTCTGCGTGTACTGCGGCACTGGCTTATCGGCCGAGGTCGAGTCGCGACCATCGTGTCCGGCGATGGCCTCCAACAGCAGCGCCGCTCCATACACATCCCCCGCGAACGGCCCGATCTGGTCGAGCGAACTCGCATACGCCACCAGCCCATATCGCGACACCCGCCCGTATGTCGGCTTCATCCCCACGATGCCGCAACACCCCGCCGGTTGGCGAATCGACCCCCCCGTGTCCGACCCCAGCGACAGCGGAGCCATCCCCGCTGCCACCGCAGCTGCGGACCCGCCGCTCGACCCGCCGGGTGTCCGCGTGAGATCCCAGGGGTTATGCGTCGGCCCGAAGGCGGAGTTCTCACACGAGGAACCCATCGCGAACTCGTCGAGGTTCGTACGCCCCAGAAGAACCGCTCCGGCTGCCTTCAGCCGCTCGGCCACATGCGAGTCATACGGCGAGATGAAGTTCTCCAGCATACGGCTGCCGCAAGTGGCTGTGGCTCCCCGGACGCAGATGTTGTCCTTGAGGGCCACGGGGAGACCCGCGAGTAGGCCGACCGGTTGACCGGTTTTGCGGTGGGCATCGATCGCGGCAGCTTGAGCGAGAGCCGAGTCGGCTCCGGTCTGGAGGAACGCTTTCACCTGGCCATCATGGGCGGCGATCTGGTCGAGGCACCGCTGCGTGAGGGCGGTACTCGTGACCTCGCCCGAGAGGAGGGACTGGTGGAGTTGGCGGGTGATGGTGGTCATGGGGGAAGGACGTGTGTCGCAGGAGATTTATGAGTTGTGTTGTGTGGATCGATACCCTGAAAGGGTTTCACATCACAGCCCAGGGTTGGCGACCAACGGTCGCCTACCCTGGGTCAAAGAGCCGCACGCGAAAGAACCATGAAGGGGTTCTACATCACTTTGCGGTTTGTAGAACCCCTTCAGGGTGGAAGAGAGTCCCCATTGGCAAAGTCACCCGGCGTCGAGGATCTGCGGGACGAGGAAGCAACGGCCATCGGACTTCGGGGCATTCGACAACGCAGCCTCGCGCGGGAGCGACGGGGTCGGCACATCCTCGCGCAGGACGTTCTCGATCTCCAGCGGATGCGCCAGCGGCTCCACACCGTCCGTGTCCAGTTCACTGAGCATCTCGACGTACCCCAGCACCTGCCCCAACTGTTGCGTGAACCGGTCGACATCGGCCTCGCTCAACTGGAGCCGGGCCAGCTTGGCGACCTTGCGGACTTGATCGGCGGTGAGTGTTTCGGACATGGGTTCTCGATGAGGAATCACAACGAACTTGGATGAGAAAGGAGCGGCTCTGGCCGCGCCCCCCCTATGAGTGGCACACAGCTGAGGGCTCCCGAGTCTGCCCATCAGGATCGCCCTCGCCAATACCGTGGACGACGGCGGTCGTGCTTCACCGCCACGACAAAGACTCCCGTGGCCACTTTGTACTGGAAGACAATCCGGTAGGGAAATCCAGGCACCCGCCTCGAACGGATGTCGCCGACTTCGACCGCATGTCCCAGGGGTCGGCACGAATCAACTCCAATGTCGATCTCGCTGTGCGAAGGAAACGATCGGCCAGACCCTGATCCTGCTTGGCATAACGCGCATCGACAGTGGCGAGTTCTGCGGCAGCCAGTCGATGAAAATCGAGAGGGATCATGACTCTGGTCGGAGTCGGCTCAAGAGTTGCTCCCCGGAGATTGCTCCCTCCCGATCACCAGCGCGTCTCTGGAGTTCGGCATGCCAATCGGTATCGTCACCAAGCAGGGTCTGAAATCCGTCCGGCAGCGATCCCAGCAGTCGATCCGCCAGGGTCAACCGTTCTTCCTCGGAAAGTCGCAAAGCATCCTGATACAGCTGTTCTGTCTGAGTCATGATGGCAGCACCTCAAATCGGAATCGCACGTGTCGGGAGGTTGTCGCAATCCATTCTAAACCATGAGGGCACGAGTCTCTAGACCGCCGTCAGGGGAAGCTCTGCGGCCGAGTCGACCTACGGCTTCGATTCCCTTCGTTCAAGGGCGTCGCTATTGCCGTTGATTTCCGTAAGCCGAGTCGCACCGACCCTCTCCTGCATGATGGCTTTCACGGTGCTGACATGCTCCTCGGGAATCCGGCAAGTGATTTGATGCCATCCGGCGTTCACGGTGAATGTGGTCGCATCCACCCACTCAGGTTGTTGCAAGGCACTCCACGGCAGGAATCGTGATGAGTGATGCCAAAGTTGCTTTGTCAGAACTCTCATCCCGTCTTCTCGAAGACAGAGGGGCTGAAGCGATTCATGGGTGCTGATCGCAAACAAGCCGGCGAGAAAAACAATGTAAGACAGGCTCTCCGTCCAGGGCCGCGTCACCACCATCCCCCATGCCATACTGAAGAAGCAAGCCGTGAAGAATAACTCGATTCCAATCCGCCACACCGACCACGGTCGTTTGCCGAGATCCAGCAGGACGGGAATCGACGATGACAGGAAGTCGTCTTTGATCACACCGGCCAAGAAGAAGATACCCTGGACAGCGACCAGAAAGTTCCAGACGTGTGTGATCCGAAGAGGCATGATTGGACTCGCTGTGTCGGGCACGTAAAAAACGTGCCTCACGGGGGACGTTATCCCACGCGGGCTTCCGCGTCGCAGATCACCTGGTAGGCCGACTCGCTGTCGTCGGCTTCTCGGAGCAGGTCGACGAAACCCGGTTGTTGCAGCATGCGACCGATGCGGGCCAGTACGTGCAGGTGCGTTCTCGCGTCGCGGCAGATGACGAGGAAGAACATATCGGTTAAGGAGTTATTGGCCGCTCCAAACGGAATCGGCGACTGCGTCCGGCCAAAGGCCACGACCGACTCGCCGATGGAGTCGATCAATGTTTGTCGGGGGTGAGGCAGCGCGACGCCGAAGTCGAACGCGGTCGACATCAGCTCCTCGCGATCCAGGACTGCTTTCAAAACTGTGGCGGGTTCCCAGATTTGGTACGTACGACCAGCGACCTCAACGAGCCCCTCCAGGATCGACCGTTTCGTGCGGCCCTCCAGCGGAACCTGCACGGTCTTGGGCGACATCAAGCTCGTGACCGGCAGCAACGGATTCAGTTCCGGTGAACGCTGTGAACTCTCGACCACAGCCAGTTCGGGATCGGAGTAACTCCGCATCTCCTGCTCCAGCCACTGTGTGACTTCCGTGGCCTGGAAGGTCCACTCGCCGCCGCGCTTATGCCCGGGGATGCGACCGCGATTGACGAGCTTTTCCAACTCGCGCAAGTCGCGCCCGAGGTGTTGGGACAATTCGTCCAGGGTGAACCAGTCGTGAGCCATGACGCACGAGACCACAGGTGGGCCAATGATCGGAAGGGCAGCCACACGGAGGGGTCTGCCAATCCTTCCCACCAGACAAGCTGCGGTCGGAGCGGGCGGGCTGTCTATCGCACATCGACGGGCGTCGCGGCGGGCACCAGACAGCCAAGGGACTGGAGACAGCGAGTCATTAGACTTTCGGCGTCTTGTTTCCACAAGTCCCGCGACCAGACTTCCAGTTCGTACCAGCCGCGATAGCCGTTGGCTTCGATGGCGGAGACGATCTCGGCCAAGGGCAACTCGCCCTCACCGGGCAACCGGCGATCACTGTCACTGGTCGTGTCGACCCAGTCGCTGAGCTGGACGCTGGCGATCCACGGGGCGATGGACTCGATGCGTTCGAGCAGGTGCTTCTCGTGCCCCAAGTGGTACGTTCCGAACGCCAGTCCCAAGTGAGAGCTGCGGAATTCGTGGATCACGCTCATCGCGGAGTCGAGTGAGTGCAGAAACGACCACTCCTGAAACAGGGGCCGCATCGGCTGGAGGGCGAGGCGGACGCCGCATTGATGCGCCACCGGCAACAGCTCGTTCAACCCATCGACCAGCAACCGGCGAGCATGCTTGCGGATGTGTCCGGCGATGGGACCAGTGACCACGGTCACGACCGGAGCGCGGACCGCCTCGGCCAGGTGGATCAACCGCATCCCCTCGACAATGGCCTCTTCATACGTATGCCCGTGCAGCTTCGCGAAGCCACCGACCACGCCCACGCTGGAGACCTGGACCTGGCTGCCCCGTAACTCGGAGAGGATCTCCGAGGTCGACAGTTCGGCCAGCTTCAGGTGAGACAGCCCGATCCCCGGAATCCCGGCCTGACGATACAGCGGCAGTTCTTCTTCGAGGGGCAACCGCCGCGTGGTGGTCTGATGGATGGCAACTCGCGACCACCAACTCGGACGCTCCACCATCAGAGCGTGCTGGGCCACCCGCGAGAAACCGGGGCGACTCAACCAATTCAGCAAACGACGAGGCAACGACATGCGTCGGAACTCCGGGGGATGATGCAATCGCTTCGGCTCACAAATGCCGAAGCCCACTCGCAGAGCGAGTGCGCCTCATCCATCCGCGTTCAGGACGACATCCGGGCTGTCCGCGACATTGACCCACACATGCACGTGCGGGGCTCCACGGAAGTACCACACAAAGGTCGGCCCTTCGAGCCGCCAGTTGTCCCACACCATGTCTTCGCCGATGTCATCCGCGCCAAAGAACGCGAGCGAGCAACGATCGAGGCCGCCGGTCTTGGTCAGGCACTGTGTGACTTCGTCCTTGTCCTTCTGCCGATACGGCTCGATCAGGCTGGCCAGCACCCCTTGAGCCACAGCCTTCTGATCGGCAGACATGTCGGCTATCGGGAGGCCGGGGAACACGCCCTTCTCGCCCTGGAACGGGACCGCATCTTCGGCGGGGGTGTCGCTGCCTCTGGCCTTCGCCTGCTGCTTGCCGTCGAGCATCGTGTACAGCGCATTGGCCTTCAGAGCTTGCGGCCAGAAGACGTTGCCGGGGTGATCCTTGGTTTCGTTGAAGCCCTTGGCCGCGTGCCCGTAGAAGATCGGTCCGCCGAAGGCCACGTGATCCGAAGTGTTGCCATCACAACGCACCGTCAGGTGCCGCCCGGTCATCACGAACTCGAACTTGCCCTTGCCGGGTTCGCCGAACAGGGCGATGGTTTGAGCCTTACCGTATCCCCCCGCATCGTCCTTCAACTGCTGCTTGATGCGATCATGCCATTCCGGGTTGTACAGGCCCCAGAAGATCGCTTCGATCATGTCACGTTGATCGCCGGTGAAGAATTCGCCGCCGACGTTCATCGTCTTGGGATCGGTGATGCTCCAGTTGTTGGAGACGCGGGTCCGCAGCACGCCGCGCTCCTCCGTGTGATCCCACGGGAAGCAGAGCTTCGACTTCTGCGTCTCATTGAATGACCCATACAGCTTCTCAACCAGCGTCTCCGATTCCGGTCGCGACACCTTGGCTGCATCTTCAGCCCGCAGCGCTGTCCCACCCAGGACACCCGCCACAGCCGCTCCGGCCAGTCCAGTCCGCACGAAGTCGCGTCGCGTGAACGTCTGCTCTGCACCACCACAATCACTACACGGCTGAGTAGGGAACATCGACGACTCCAAGGGGAAGAGAGGAAGAGGGGGTGGCAGTAGTATGCACTGCGCGAATCGTTCTCGACAAGATGCAACAGCGACCCATTTTTCAGAATTCGTAGCCGGGTCAATCTGTCTGTTCAGGCATTGACAAACCGATGGGGATTGAGGCACTGCGAAGGCGGGTAGATGCAGGTTGGTCTCAACGTCCGAATCTCTCAATAGAGCTTCGCACCCGGATACCAGACGCGCGTGGCTCGATGCCTCAACACGAGCAGCCACACCAGCACCACACCTTTAACGAGGATCAGAGGAGCCGACTGAGCATAGGCCTCTCGCCAGTCTGTCACACCGAACATGGCAAAGGCCAGAGCGTAACTCCACTCCCCGATTGAACGCCGTTGCCAATACCAGCGGCGCAGAACCAGCCCGCCGAATCCCCACCAGATCAGCCCTTCCAACAGGTTGAATCCGCGATACACGCGGTCCCCGATTCCTGCCGTGTCGGGCTGCCAGACCCACCAGGGGGTGAGCCACTCGGGAGCCGTTGCCAAAAGACCAGTCATGTGTCGTACTCCCTGGAGAAGGGACTTTACGAGGGGTAGAAACATTCAATCTCTCGCACGAGAGCTGCCACGGAGGAAGAGGAAACCGCCCCCTCGCGTACGCCAGATTCACACGCGGCCCCTCGAACCGCGATCACATCCGGTTCACACGGCAGCAGCAGCGGCAGATCGGCTGCACACACCCGACCGGCCAAGGCCACCGCCAGTTGATGAGCATGAGCGTGTTCGACCATCGCCCGCAACTCGGTCGCGGGGAGGAGGTCCACCAATCGGCCACCGGACTTGTCGAACGTGTCGATCAGCAGCGCCCGACAGTCCCCCTCGATCGCCGCCTCCAGCACCTCGCGTACCGACGGCGATCCGGCCCGCTCCGCATCGGCATAGGCCACCGCCACCCAGTCCAGCGGCTTCCCGCGCAGCACATCGAACTCGCCCCGCAACTGCTTCCAGATCGCCGCCCAGTAGCGTTCCTGTTCACACCCGGCCAGCCCGAGCTTGGCGTACTGCAACTGCGGCGGCAGGACCGGGAGCGGAGCGTGCTGCCAGTCCAGAACCTCGCCCAGCGCCGCACTGATCGCCCGAGGTGACACGGCTTTGGCGGTGGCACAGATCAAATACAGGTCGGCCAGCGACGCCATCCCCAGCGGTCCCCGAGACGGCTCCTTGATATCGAGAATCCCCGCTCCGCCGCTCAACGCGTCCAGTGCCTCTTGCGGAGTACGGACGCTCACCAGCAGTTGGGGTGAGTCCGTCGCATGAAGAGAAGTCTCGGCCATCGAAGAAGACGAAGAGGGCATCAGCTAGCAAGTCCACACGCGGCCAACAAGGGAGTGATCCGGCAGTGTGACAAGTCGCAGGCTCTTGCGAAATGCAGGCTGGGAACGGGCGAGCGACTGGGGGGCCGATCCGTCCATGAGACCCGTGTGTGAATGGCTGACAGCCCCCAGACCGGCAATCATCGCCGTTCAAACCCCTGCCAATCCCCATCCGCCAAACCGCACTTCTGCCGGGCTCGATACTTGAAGTAGAACCCTCCTCCACGTCTGGGAGGACGGAATGGCTGCCTTTCGCGAACATGTGATCTTCAGCAGTCTCCTCGGGGCCGGTTACGGAGCCGTGGGATCGCTCGTGTTCGGATTCACCCCCGTACAGGGTTCACTCGCCGCCGTGATGACAGCTGTGGCCGGGATGTTGCCAGACCTGGACCTCGATCATGGTCGGCCCGCGCAGGAGTTGTTCGGGTTGCTGGCGGCTGTGGCTCCGTTGCTCTTGGTGGGGCGGGTGTTGTATTGGCTGGGCCTGCCAGCTGACCGTGAGATGGTGATGCTCGGGATCGTGGTGTTGTATCTGTTCATTCGGTATGTCGTGGCGAAGATCGTGTCGCGGCTCAGCGTGCATCGAGGGATGTTTCACAGCATCCCGGCGCTGCTGATCGCCGCCGAGTTGGCATATCTGACCTACCCCAGTGAGTCGTTGCGGGTGAAGTTTCTGGTCGGAGCGGGGGTGGCGCTGGGGTTCTTCTCGCACCTGCTGCTGGATGAGATTTACAGCGTCGAGATCAGTGGCGTGAAAGTGGGTCTGAAGAAGTCCTCGGGGACGGCGATTAAGATGTTTGGTGAGGCGTTCCTGCCGAACGTGCTGACATTCGCGCTGGCGGCGACGCTGTCGTATGCCACGCTGATGGAGGCGGGGTTGATTCGGGAGTCGTCTCCGGATTTGGCACCTGGACTCAAGCCACAGCCGCTGTTGCAACAGGCCCAAGAACCGGGTGGCGAAGAGTGGCAGTAGGTGTGTGAGCGGTCAGACTTCCGAAGTCTTTGGAGACTTCGGAAGTCTTTGCCTACGCACACGCTCTAAAATTGAAAATGTTGCAGCGGGTCTTCCCTGGCTCCTGGCTCTCCTCTGTAACCGAAGTCTATTCCTTGCTTTGTGAATGGTGCCTCCAGAGTCGCCGTCGCGTCGAGCGAGCCGTGCCCCGCAGTCACCGGCCAGAATTGCCAGTCCGCTGAGAAGTTCGGCTGTTTCTGCCGGATCGTCTTCGGCTATATCACCGCTCTCATCCCGGATGTCGTTCGGCACACCCACCGCTGCACTCCCTCCGACGCGAGTTCCCGTTCCCCTCCCGGAATGACTCCCGCTCTTCTCAGGTTCCCGCCCCATGCGACTCTGCACCCCGCACTGGATCACCGGTTGTCTCGTCGCGACCAGCGCTCTCATCATCGCCGGTTGCAGCTCCTACCCCGGCAGCGGGTACACGCCGATCGGCTATGGGCCGGGGACACCGCCGAACGGCTATCCGCAGCCCGGTTATCTCCCGGTCAATAACCCCGGCGGGGGGCCTCCGATTGTCTGGGTTCCGAGTGGACCAACTCCGGGGCCGATCACTCTGCCCCCCATCACCCCCCAGCCGACCAACCCGCTGCCGCCGGACGAGCCGGTGGTGTTGCAGCCGGTGCCGGTGCCGGTGCCGCAGCCGATCGAGCCAGGCGAGTCTCAGACTCCGACGATTCCCGTTAGCCAACCCAATCCGACTCCACCAACACCGAGAGACATCACGGCCAAGTGGGCTCCTTGGCCGCTCCCCCCGCGCGGAGCTGCGGTCGCGGCGAACCCGAACCTGCCGAATCAAGTCGCCGCAGCTCAGGCAGTCGCGGGGATTCCACATACCGCCTGTCTGCACCCCGATTGTCCCACCACGAAACATTCGCACGCCTTGTCCGATTCCGCGCTCGAGTCCCCGCCCGATTCGGAACGGCGGGTTGACGGAACCAACTCGACTCCGGGGGAGGATCTGCGATACAGGGGCGGAAAGATTCTTCAGAACCTGTCGTACGTGAACCTTTATCTGGGAGGCGAAGCCGCCGGTTGGACGCTGGCCGAGGTCGACAAGATCGACACCAGTTTGGAAGCCGCTCTGACCGACTTGCACCTGAATCATGTCATTCTGCAGTACTTCAACAACCAGCCGCTGGGGACGAATGCCCTCGCCTCTCACCCTCTGACAGGCCCCAAGCCGACGACCGTCTCACGCGGCGACATCCAGCGCTACATGCAGTATTTCGCTGACAAGGGGTATCTCAACAGCTATGACTTGAACTCGACGATCTTTAATTATCTGCTGCCACCGGGAACCATTCTCAACGACGAAGACCTGCCCGCAAACGCTGCGCACACAGCCTCCGAATATGACGGCCCAGATCGGCTGGATCATCCGGTTGTCGAACATGACGAGGCGGGCGACTCCACCGGTGGCCTGGGCGGCTACCACGGCTCGATCCACTACAAGGGACGGACGCTGTATTACTCGGTCGAGGTCTACTCGGAGCGCCGGGCGGATGGGTTCATCAACGGCATTCCGGTCTTTCCCGAGCCGTGGAAGAACATCTGTGCCACGCTGTATCACGAGGTGTGCGAGTTCCGCACCGACCCGGATGTGGAGGATGCGATCCGCGATCCGTACAACCCGAACTCGGAGCGGTTCCTGGGCTGGACCTCGGATGCGGGCGAAGAGATCGGCGACTATCCGCTGCATGCGGGCGTGACACTGAGGGACATCGTGACCGAGGTGCCGCTGGCCAATGGAAAAGGCCTGGTTCCGGTGCAGCTTAATTACTCGAACGCAGTCCACGGACCGGAGGGGCCGATCCCCGCGCCGCATCCACCCGCAGCGCGGTAGGGCCTCATCTCGCACGCCGCTGGCGTTGTGCCTCAACGGGGTCCGCCATCACTTCCCCTCGAAGCACCCGAGGTCGATGCGGCCACTCAACGGGCGTTTGGCCCCCGGACGATTCAGCCACGGCGGCTCGAACGTGACCAGGAGGGATTTCGGCGGGGCCTCAATACCGACATCCCGCAGCACCGACTTCGCTCCCGGCTGATAGTCCCCTTTCGCTGGGTCGGCAAACCCGGGGTTCTCGGCTTCGATCATCCCCGTGACCGAGATCGTTCCCTTCAGCTCGCCGTGGCTCTTCCGCCAACCGGGCTTGATGTAATTCCCTCGCAGGCGAACCTGCCCGTCCCCGTCGAGAATCGCAAACGTCGACCCCGCCCCAGTGGTATAGATCACGTTGTTCCAGACCTCAGCGGTCTGCATGTTCGTCTCGAGCTTCAGCAGCACGGTCTTCGCGGTCCGCGTGGAGATCACCGTGTTGTTGTAGAACAGAAGCTGTCGACGGTTGGCGTTGTCATCCCCGCTGTCGCCGCCGAAGTGGACGATCTGGTTGTTGTCGAGCCCTTCGTGCTCGATGAGCAAATTGCCGTACACCTGGGCCAGGTGATACCGCTTGTCATTGCGGATGTCCTCTCCCTCCTGCGAATCGACGATGTCCAACTGGCGGTTGCCTTTCTCGATGCGGTTGTAGCGGATGATCAACCCCGCCGAACGGTCCTTGAGGTTGTTCCCCCGGCACCCGACCCGCAACGGCCCCAGTCGATTGAACTGGAAGACCATCCCCTTCGCTTCGCTGTAGACATTGTGTTCGTAGACACTGTCCTCGATCCCGTTGTCGAAGATGTCGCAGCCTTCGACGAGCACCTCCTCTGCCGCCGGTGCGATGAACAGCCCGTTACCGCAATCGTGCAGTCGGCAGTTGCGGATCGTGATGTGGTTGCCGCTTTCGAGGTAGATCGCCGAGGCATTCTGGGTGTACTCTGTCAGACCCTCTCGGCTAAGGAAGAACGTCTCGGGCTTGGCTCCGTGGATGTGCAGGTTTTCCAGCACGATGTACGCCGGGGGCAGGTCACCGGAGTCGCTGGAACCGCCAATCTTGATGACGCCCCGCGCCTCTGACCAGTAACCCAACCCGGTCGGCGTTGCTGCGCGGGCCGCATCCAGAACCGGGGCCTCCCCCTTCTCGTTGCGGATGCCGCGCACGATGATCGGCTTCTCGGCGGTCCCCTGCCGGGACATGACCCACTTGGAGCGGTACGGCTCGGGCCGCCAGTGAATCTCCACGACATCGCCGGGGTTGAGGGCGTTCCACGGCACATGCCCCGGATGGCTCATGGCCTGGCCCGGACCCACGCTGTGGGTTTCCGCCGTGGCGAGGCCCGTGGCGATCAGCAGGAACAGGGACGCGAGTAGACTGCCACGGATGGAGTTCATGGGTGAGCTCAGCAGATTCTGACGAGGAGTCTCGGTGTCATGACGTGTCCGTCATAAAACCCGCCACTGGGCTCGCCCCAGCGCTACCGGTGGTGTCGCTGCGCTCAACCACCGGCTAATCTCTGGCATCCCTCCGGGATGGGTGCCGATGCGTTGTCGGAACTGCTTCGACACCTCGTCACTAACCTACTCCACGCTCGGCCCCAGCGCGGGCTGCACCTTCCCCGAGTCGACCGCAAAACTCACCGAATGAAACCCGGCTGCGATACAGGTGTCCCAAACGTCAACCAGCTGGTCCATCTGGACCGCTGGGGCAATATCGAGCACCACAGGGTTCTCCGGCCCGACCTCGGCCAAGGCCCGCAGATTGGCCTTCAACTGGTCGAGATCCTGGTAAACCCTGCCGTTCATATCGACTTGCAGGGCGTTGGTCTCAACAGCCACGCTCAGCTTGAGCCACACATCCGTGACCCACGACTCCCGCGCTTGCGGGACCACTTGAGAGACAACTGCGCCGCTCGCCGGAAGGTCAGCAGGCAACAGCTTCTCAGGCACGGAGCCGCTGGCGGTGACGACAAAGAAGATCAACAAGTTAAAGACCACGTCGACCATCGGCAACATCGGGTCGCCATAGTCACGCGGGATGTTTCCGGGGGATCGCATGGCCGGAGTGTCTCCGGTCGGGGCCTCGGGTGGCAAGACCGGATTGCGGCGGATCAGACATTGCCCTGCCGGGAGTGTCGCCTTTCGCTCCGCGAAAGGGCG
>JAYTWO010000003.1:0-4410 GCA_043743415.1 Planctomycetota bacterium | reverse complement strand
GAGAGCGTGGTCTGCGCCCCGATTCGCCTCGAAGGCCGTCCGATCGGCGTGATCCATCTGTACTCGACTTCGGTCACCGACCCGCTCGACAGTCGGCATTTGGAGTACACGCTGGCCGTGGCCGACCACATGGCGGGACTCGTCCGCAAGACCCGTGACCGCCAGAAGCTGGCCCAGAACCTCATCATCTCGGAACAGCGCAGCAAGGAGTACCAGGCCCAACTCGGCATGGAGTCCGAGCTGATCGGCAACAGCCAGTCCGTGCAAAAACTGAAGCAAGCCATCGGTCGCGTGGCCCGGTCCGATGCCACCGTCTTGATTCGCGGCGAGAGCGGCGTCGGCAAGGAACTGGTCGCCCGCGCGGTCCACTTCAACAGCCCCCGCCGTGACGGGCCGATCATCTGCGTGAACTGTGCCGCGCTCACGGAGTCGCTGCTGGAGAGCGAACTCTTCGGGCACGAGAAGGGGGCGTTCACCGGGGCCACCGGGATGAAGGCGGGCAAGTTCGAGCAGGCCCACGGCGGGACGCTGTTCCTCGACGAGGTCGGGGAGATGAGCCTGGAGGTGCAGACCAAGTTCCTCCGCGTTTTGGAAACAAGAGAGTTCGAGCGGGTCGGCGGCGGCAAGACCATTCGCGTCGATGTCCGCGTGGTCTGTGCCACGAATCGCGACCTCGAACAAGCCGTCCGCGACAAACAATACCGCAGCGACCTGTTCTACCGGCTGCAGGTCATCGAGCTGTTTGCCCCACCCCTGCGTGAACATCCCGAGGACATCCCCGACCTGGCTCGGCACTTCGTCGAGCGCTTCGTTCGCAACCAGAAGTCCAAGGTGCGGGGGTTCGATCGATCGGCGATCGATAAGATGTGCAAACACACTTGGCCCGGGAACGTCCGCGAGATGCGGAACGTGATCGAGCGAGCGGTGATCCTGTGCGAGCGGGAGTTCATCAACGAGGAGGACATCGTCCTCTCGAAGCTGGAACTGCACCCACACGCCACGCCAATCGCCCCGGTCGCTCCCCCCGCAGTCGCGACTCCCTCCGAGCCAGCCCCAGCCCCAGCCCCCGCACCCGACGCCCCCACCGGCGAGACCGCCTTCGACCCCCGCTACCGCCTGTGGGACAGCCTGATCCAAGCCAGCCGCAGCCTCGATGATGTCGAGCGGCTGTACATCGAAGCCGTGCTGCGGTCCTGCGGGTGGAACAAGTCGCAGGCGGCACGCATACTCGGCATCGAGCGCACGACCCTCGACCGTCGGCTCAAGAAGTACGGGTTCGCGCGGCCAGACGGAGTCGGTGACGAAGAGGGGCCAGAAGACGGCGACGAGTAACGTGTAACCTTACTGTGGGGCACGCTTTGAACGTGCCTGTCCTGTTTGATTGAAATCGAGACGACACTCCACTGGAGAGAACACCAAGTGTGGGGTATGCTGATCTTGTCTGCTCCGGAAGGCATTCCGCAGCCCATGCCCAAGAAGGCCTGTCCGATGATCACCGGCGTTCATGTTCCCGAGTACAAGATTCTCAAAGGGATCGATATCCCGATTCGGGACCGCTTGACCGTTGTGGTCGGGCCGAATGGGAGTGGGAAATCGACATTGCTGGCCGCCGTCGAAGAGGCGACGAGTGAGGGACCTTCGTCTTTACTTAACTTCGTTGGCGAGGTTTCTTTTCTGAACCTAGAGGACCCTGAAATCCCAACCGGAGTGACTCGCGTCGGATGGAGTTCGAGTTCAGACATCGGCAGTCAGTTCACTCGAATCGATGGTCGAAAGTCCACGTCATCCATTCCACACACACGAATTGCCAGATTCCTTCGTTCACGACTGCTGCGATTAGATTCCAGAGTATCCTCTCAAGTTTCGTATAGTGAGAACAAGGTGCCCGTTCTTTCGGCAGACGGAGAGAGTCTTGCCTCAGTGGTTGGATGGCTTTTAAAGACTGGTCGTGCGGAGATCATTGAGGCAGTCTTATCATCCCTCCGAGCGCTCGTTCCCCAGGTCGAACGCATTTGGGTGGAGAATGCGAGAATGGAACGCGACGAGACAGAGATCGTTTCCGTTGGGCCTGCGCAATACCCAATTACCCGTAAGAAAGCCTATTGGGGTGAGTTATTGATGTTTGACACGGTGAGCAAGAAGGGAATTCCGGCGTCGGAAATGAGCGAAGGAACCATTCTCGCAACCGCGTTACTGACTCTTCTACATTGCGAGAACCCTCCAAACTTGCTGTTGATGGACGACATCGACAAGGGGTTACATCCGAGAGCAATTGCCTCGCTTGTGGAAATAATTCAGGGCATACAGGAACAACGACCCGATTTGCAGATCATCGCCACGACCCATTCTCCCTACCTGCTCGATCACATTCCGATCCAATCGGTGATCTGCATGCATGTCGCCGATGACGGATTCGCCCGAGCCAAGCCACTCAGCCATCACCCGGAATATGATCACTGGAAGGATGTCATGACAGCTGGAGAATTCTGGAGTTCGATGGGAGAAGAGTGGGTCACTCAAGGTGAAAAGGTAATCACTCTGTGAGCCTACTGATTGCGATTGCTTGCGAAGCCGAGGCTGATTTTCGCGCTGCGACCACACTGATTGATCGAGTCCTCGTTGAGCGAATTGACTGGCTGGAACCGGAGCACCTGGAGCATGTGCGCCGGTACGATAGCTGGGAGTCGGCACACGGATGGACGCGACTCCAAAATGTACCTACGTCTGTCGCTGCGAAATCACTGAAAGTCAAAATGGGGCATTTTAGCGGCGAACCGGGTGCCCCAGATGCCCTCTTGGCTCGGAAGGCGATACTCATGTTGAGTTCAATGAAGCCCCGGCCCGATGTTCTTCTGGTGATGCGTGATACGGACAATCACCCCCAACGAAAGATCGGCTGGATTCAGGCTCGTGATGAATACCACGGTCGTCCGCCGCTGGTTCTCGGGATCGCGATCATCAAACGTGAGAACTGGATTCTGGCGGGGTTCCGTTCACGCAATGACGATGAACAGCTGCGTCTTCAAGCGGAGCGGCAGACCCTCGGTTACGATCCGAGTCTCAAACCCGATCAGGCAAATTCGCAGGAGTTCGGTTCAAAGCACTGCCCCAAACGGGTGCTGGCCAATCTGGTGGGTTCTGCGGGAGTGGAGCGAGAACTCGAATGCCTTCGGGAGACCCCGCTCACGGAACTCCTGACTCGCGGCGAAAGCATCGGCTTGTCACAGTTTCTGAACGAGATTCAGACGATCATGTGCCCCTTGCTGGGAGCCAGACGAACGACCTAGCCGGTCACCAGATGGCTTATACCTTCCGCTTACCGTGCGGCAGTCGTAAGAAATTCTTCAACAACTCAATCCCCGAGTCGGTCAAAAAACTCTCCGGATGAAACTGCACGCCATGTACCGGGTAGCGGGCGTGGCGCATGGCCATGATTTCACTGGGGTGGTCGGCGTCGCGGGTCCAGCACAGGCGATGAGTTCGGGGGTCAGCGTCTCTTCGGGGACGACGAGGCTGTGGTAGCGGGTGGCGGTGAACGGGTTGGGGAGTCCGGCGAAGACCCCGTTTCCGTCGTGGTGAATCTCGGAGGTCTTGCCGTGCATCAGGCGTTTGGCCCGCACCACTTGATCGCCGTAGACTTCGGCCATGCACTGATGCCCCAGACAGACGCCGAGGATCGGAATGCCGGTCGGGCCGAATTCCTGGATCAGGGCTTTCGAGATCCCCGCCTCGCCGGGGCTGCACGGGCCGGGCGACTTGTCGATAAACAGCTGCAACGTTTCCAGTTTTGCCCATGCAAGTACGCGATCCCCTCGCAGGTCTTCTGTTTCAGCGTCGACAATAACCTCGCGATGCATTCGACCAAATGCTGCCGCTACGCGGACTCGACGAGCGTCTCCGCGTACGGCTTCGCTAACGCTTCCAGCTGAGCGAGAACCTCATGCCAATCCTCGATCTTCACGCACGCCTGGTCCAACCAGTCCCCGCCACGCGCCGCCGACACGAACAAACCCCCGAGTTCCGCGACTCGTACCGCTGGCGCTCCGGCATCGAAAGCACCAACAGCTCCCTCAAACGCCGCCTCGGTCTGGGTCGATTACGAGTCCGCGGAATGCAGGCTGTGCCACTGACGATCTACCTGAAACTCGCCGGCTGGAACCTGCTCCGCGCTGTGGCCCTCCGTGCGCCGCGACTGACCACGCCACCCACCGCAGCCAGTGTTGCGGCCTAAAACGCAAGGAAAAACCCCTCGCCAGTCCCCCCGCAGCCCCCCGAGCCTCCTGAACACGCCACAAGGAGTCCTCACCCACCCGCCCACCCACTCAGACCAACCGCCAGAAAATCCCAATCCAACAGACCTGGAAATCCAACAAGATCTACCACGCCCCACCCCCATCTGTCGGGCGCGTC
>JAYTWO010000002.1:0-1601 GCA_043743415.1 Planctomycetota bacterium | reverse complement strand
GAGCCATCGATGGTGCGGCGGACCTTGTCGAACCCGTTGAGAAGCAGTTGCCGATCACTCAGTCGATCGGAAACTCGGTTATCGAGAGTGATGTTCGGGACTTTGAAGTCTGGCTTGCTCGGATCCCCCGGAGCGCTGAAGGGGACATAGGCAGGCCCTAAGTAGGCCGAACCGAAGGCGAACACATCGACGCCGTCCCGACCTGGATCGGTCAATGAGATGTAGTTCGGCAGCCCATTCTGCCGCGTCTCCCGGCACTTCGCGACCACCGACGGGCAGGCGGGATAATCGTTGATCGTGTCGACCGGGGACTTCGGATCGCGAGCCGCCAGGAACTTCTTGTGCCCGCCGCCGTGGTCGGCAAACGTGTGTGAGATCGACCGGATGATGCTGTATTTGTCAGCGCACTTCGCATGCAGCGGCATCAGTTCGCACACATCCATGCCGGGAACGTTCGTGTGAACCGGGTGAAACGCCCCACGGTATTCGGCGGGGGCCTCGGGCTTCATGTCATACATATCAAGGTGTGGCGGACCTCCCGGGAGCCACACGAAAATCACCGACGTATCGTCCTTTTTCCCTGTTTCGTCTGCCCCCTGAGCCTTCAGCCGCAACAGATCCGCCAGTCCCAGCCCCCCCAGACCCAGCGTTCCAGCCTGCAAAAACGAGCGACGGCTCAACGGGCCGGAACAAGCTCTGGAACTGGCCAAGGACGAAGTGTGGTGGCGTGACATGGATGCCTCTCTCGACGAAACGAGTCTCTGGGGAAGACTTACCCAACCTCTTGACTCTACATTCTACTGGCCCACCTCACACGGATCAATCGGCCTTGATCGAACCTGGGCTTGAATGTGTGCGTCAAAAAGTCGGTGGAGTCTCCACGACGATCCCACCCGGCTTCCGGTGTGATCCCGCACCGGGGGGGGTGCGTCAGAAAAGCAGGCAGAGATTCACCACGGAGGTACGGAGTGGGCTTCGCCCACCACTGTAGGACGGGCACATTGGCCCGTCCCGAGCGACGTTCGCGCGTGGAGAGCGAGTGACATGGGCCGGGGGCGACTGGCTGCCCATGTGGACTCGTTCTGGCGGATCAGACACAGCGGGGACGGGTCAATGTGCCCGTCCTACGTGGCGCTGGCCCGCCCGCCAAGCCACCGTGAAAAGCCTCACCCAATCCGCATAAAATTTGCGCAGCGTGAACACAAATCGCGGATTAGTCGTACGGAGGCACGGAGGCACGGAGGCACAGAGACACTCAGGGGATGACGGAGTTTCTCTGGCTCGCCGGTCAGTCTGAATGGGGGCGAGTTCCTCATCAATGTCGCGTCTTCTCTGGACGACCCACCGTGGCGATGGCGTCTCCGTATCGCACAGCTTTCCCTGCATTTCTCTGTGCCTCCGTGCCTCCGTGGTGAACCTCTGGCCGAGCTGCGGACAGGGGGACCACTATTTGGCGAATGCGCCAACAACCCCTCCCGCTCCGGATGCTGACTCGCAATCTTCTGCACGGTCTCCTCCTTGCTGATCCGAGTCGTCGGCAAGTCATGCACGCGCCCCTCCGGTGTCTTTGCCGCCAACCGCTCCCCGACAGCCCGCACCTC
>JAYTWO010000001.1:0-8618 GCA_043743415.1 Planctomycetota bacterium | reverse complement strand
GTTGGGCTGGATTGCCAGACGCACTGAAAGTCGCTAGTGCCCCAAGTCACAATTCATCAATCACGAAGAGCATGACCTACCAGTCTCTCAGACTCAGTTCTTTCAGACTCAGAGCATTCAGACTCAGTGCATTCAGACTCAGTTCTTTCAGACTCAGCAGCATCAAGCACCTCGGAGGGACCAGAGACACCTCGACCTGAACTTCCGACCTTCGTTACCTTCGTTACCTTCTGTTCCCAGTCCGGATTTGAACAGAAGGTAACGAAGGTAACGAAGGTAACGAAGGATAAGCAGGTGTCCGGGGGCCTCTCCAGCCAAGTTCTGGTGACTGCGGTGAGTCACGATGCCGGGGAGTTGGCGAACTCTGGTTCTCGTGACAGATTAATTCTGCAGAGGGGCAGTAGGGATATCCCCTGCCCCCCCCCGCTGTGCATTGGGCACATGGTGTTAACTCGCCAGTGCGCGAGGGATTCCGCGATTGAAACATCCGGTGGACAGCGACCCATCTCCTTGATTGATGCTCACGCATGATGCCGAATCACCACGAGATGAGGCACTTTCGCCACCACTGTGGTGCATCCTCACCCGAGGGAGCTCCCTGAATTCCAGCCCACCAAACAAGAAAACCGAGGCTGAACACTCAGCCTCGGTTCTGTCTAACCTGCCGGGAAGCAGATCATTCGGTGGGGGGCGGCGGGACCGGAGTCGGGTCGACCCCGGAGGAGTCATCGGTCTCAGCCGGGATCACCAGCGACGGCTCAGCTTGCGGTGGAGTGACGGGGACCACAGCATTGTCGATGACCGGTGTTGATTCAGTGTCAGGCTTCGCGACCTCGGGTTTGGTGTTCGGAGTCAGGACATCATCGAAGGGATTCGACTCGGGGACAGCGACGGGCACGGGCTTCACGACTTCCGTTGCCGGAGTGGGCACTGTGACATTAGGCTTCACCGTCTCAGTCTCTGCCGCCGCAATCACTGGGAGGATCAACAGCGGACCGGGAGCTGTGGGGGGCGAGGCTTGGACCACGGATGCGGAGGCCGGAATCTGAGGCAGCTGCACCGGGATCGCCTTCAACGAAACCGTGGGGCTCGTTGACAGGAGTGCCGGAGCGGGCGAGACGGGGACCTGGGCGGGAGTGATCACGGGAGTGAGCGGTGTGGCCGGTCCCGTCGGCATGGGAACCGGGATCGGGGCTCCGAGTTGAACGGGGGCCTGCACTTCCGGTTGGGCGGGAAGTTCTTTCGTCAACGAGGCGTTCTGGGCATTGGGTGTGTTCGAGGGTGCCTGAGCGGTTTTCACCGGCTGGGGTTGCTGAGCCTGCTGCTGCTGAGCGGGCTTCATCACCGGTTGGCCAGAGTAGAAGACCTTGGGATCGTCGATGATCCACGGCGTCGACCACGAGCTGGCGTTGTCCGCCGAGCAGACGTTGAAGAAGATCGTGTTAAAGTAGTCGCCCCGGATGCCATACGGCAGCGACGAATACAGGTGGTCTTTCGCCGTCAGGTTAGCAATCCCCGCATGGGCGTAGTAGTGGCAGCGTGAATCCGACGTGACCGACATCCCAAAGGTCCACCATCCGGTTTGCGTGATCTTCGGACCGGCGACCTCATGGCCATTGCCATCGGAGCGAATCAAGATCTGGGCGTGATCTTCTTTGTAAGCCGGGTTGGCTTTCACCGGGTTAAAGGCGATGAAGAAGCCGGGATAGTACGGCTCCATCTCCGTGACCGACTGCGTCTTCGAGCCGCCGAAGAGCCGCCGTCCCATGCTGGCGGGCTTCTGCTTGGTCATCATCCCTTGCAGTCCGGCGCGGATGCCGAAGCTGACCCCCTGCCGCTGTTCCCAGTCCTTGAACTCGGGGACAAAGACCCGGACCACGAAGTTGGGCGAGTACCCGACCCCGCACGGGCGAGCCGAGAGAATGAAGTCGTCCTGGGCCTGTTTATGGCCTGGATGACCGGGGATGCCGCAATCGCGGGTTCTCATGTAGAGCGAACCCGTGCTGCCGGGAAGTCCGCCGGGCGGAGTCTCGGTGCGTTTCACCACATCGGGAGCGCCGCGTTTCGGACTCTCCGACCACATGCGGTTGTAGGAGGCCCCCAGCGGATAGCGGATGTTTTCATCCTCTTCCTTGCTGCTCTTGGGGAAGTTGTGGGTGTAACCCCATTTCTCGTCTTCCAGGTCGTCGTAGTTCAGCAGGTTCCCCGTGCCGGGCACGACTTGGGCCTGAACTGAGGGAGCTGCTCCACAGAGAGCACCGACCAGAACCAAACCGAGACAACCGCGTGTGAGTGAAGGCATGTTGACTTCCCGACAATTCAACCCGAAGTGAGTCGGACGCATCGGCATTTTTTGCCGCTCGCACCGCCGAAGGGAATCCCTCAGCTGACACGAACAAACAGAATCACCCGTGCATCTCCACCTCTGGTATCGGTCGGAATTAACGACTGGAACGGGAAAATCAGTCGGGAGGTCCGGTCCAGAACTTGACTCGTTGGGGTGGAAGCAGTCAGTGAAACTTTGCGGATCGTCCGGTCTGCGCTGAGGATTACGATCATGCCAGGCGCGGTCTGCGGCTGGACGTTGAGTCACTCCGCCATCCCGCTTGTCGGGGTGGTTCCTTCGCTGGCCTGAATCCGACAGGAGGCTCGCCTGTCGATTCCCCTGCGTGAATCGAAACCCCTGCGATTCGTTCTCCATCCGCGGTCCGGCTTTGCCATCCGTGGTCAGCCGCTTACTCACTGCGGATGGCAGAGCCGGACTGCGGATGAAGCAGCTCTCCGTTCGGACACACAGCGTGAGCAATGTCGATGGCCCTGATGAACAACCGGGGTCGACTACTTTTTCTTGATGTGCGGAACGGCCATCATGAGGGGCTCGGGACTAAATGGGATGTAGTCAAAACCGCCCTCTTCCTGACGCACCGGCAGATGACGGAAGCTGGTCGAGAGTTGACCGTTTTTCGTGACCTTGACCTGGGGGCTGAAGAGTTCCATGAACTGGCGAATCTTGGGATCCGTGGGGGATTCGAACGTGCCGACCGTGACGATCGAACTCGTACGATCGTGCCAGACGTAGGCATCCATCCGACAGAACGGGGCAAAGTCCGCAAAGTCGGGATGGTCAAACTTGTTCAACGGCTCGCGGCTGCGGAGTGCGCGGACGAGCTGGCGTGCCGAGAGGGCGGCCTGATCGAGGTCATTGCCACCATCGGCAAAGTGGCTCTCGGCTTGTTCGATGGTTTCGTTCACGACGTTGACCGACTTGCCCGAGAACTTGGCGATGACCAGCGTGTACTTACCGGTGTTCTCGTACAGGCTGAACTGTTCGCCGTTATTGAGGCTCACCAGAAGCGGATCAATGGACTGCTTGGCGGCTTCCAACTCTTCATTGGAGAGCAGCGGGTTGGGAGTCAGGAAGGCTTTACTGAGCGGGCCGGGTCGACCGGGGGACTTGCCGTAGACCACTCCATTTTCGAAGGACTTGGGTTTGAACTGCTTGATGAATTTCAAGGTCTGCTGCGCTTTGGCGTCATCGATCGTGGGGTAGTTCCCCGCCACCACGCACACCGAATCGACCACACGCATGTTCTTCATCCGCTGCTCTCGGCCCAAGGCGTCGTGAGTCTTGAGCGACTCGTTCTTGGCCTTGACCTCATACACGTACGCGGGAATCTTGTGTTGCCGCAGTTCGAGAACCAGAGCCTGGGCGGCCTCAATCGGGGTGTGGCCCTCGGTCTCCTCGGTGTTGGAACCCCAGCGCTGAAAGTTCGCCACCATCACCATCCACGGGCCGTGGACCTTGTCGAGCGTATAGCTCTTCGACGGGTCGGCCTCGATCTTGCTCGTCATCTTGGCCAAGAGCTTGATCTGAGCCTCGACAACGGACGCAGAGTGAAGGCTCAGCAAGAGAGCCAAACCAAAGGCAAATCGAATGAAGCAGCGCATGACGCAGCCTCCGAAGAGAGGAAGTTCGCGGGAGAGACGGGCGGGACTCGGCACGGAAGCCTGCGCGGGGCGAGAACTGCCCGAAGGGGGTTGCAGGCGACAGCAGTGAGCCGAGGGAGAGCGTTCTAAATCAATCAGCCCAACGTGTCGAGAGGCCATTTCGCTCCCAGGATGCTCTTTTGCAGAGCTTGCAAATCCTGCAAACCCCCTCGGGCCACAGCCAGCAACGCCAGGAGTTCGTCGTGGCTGAACGTCCCGTGTTCGGCGGTGCCCTGCACCTCCACGAACCGCCCATCCCCGGTCATCACGACATTGAAGTCGACCCCCGCGCGGACATCCTCCACATAATCGAGATCCAGAACCGGTCGCCCGTCGACGATGCCGACGCTAATGGCGGCGACGCTCTGCGTGAAGACCTTGCCCGGATCGACGCCCAGCGGCACCAGCGACTGCACCGCATCGACGAGGGCGATAAACCCGCCCGTGATGCTCAGCGTTCGCGTGCCCCCGTCGGCTTCCAGCACGTCACAGTCGATCGAGATCGTACGCGGGCCGAGGGCCTCATGATCGATCACGGCCCGTAAGCTGCGACCGATCAACCGCTGAATTTCGGTCGAGCGGCCATCGATTTTGCCGTTGCGGTCGCGGGCTTTGCGAGGGGCCGTGCTGCCCGGCAGCATGCTGTATTCGGCCGTGACCCAGCCCGAGGGCACCTTCTCTTTCAGCTTCCACGGCGGCACCGACTCCTCGACGCTGGCGGTACAGAGGACCGTAGTCCTCCCCGCCCGGATCAGCACCCGCCCCGCAGCCGCCCCGTAATAGGGCCGCTCCACCGTAATCGGTCGCAGTTGGTCGGGGAGGCGTTGGTCGTGTCGCGGTGAAGTCATGGGAGTCGGGAGTCGGGGGTCGGGGGTCGGGAAAGCCCACCGGTTGCAACCGGTGGGCTTGGTCTGGATAGTGGCTGACGGCTGATCGCTGACAGCTTCCCCCCAGCATCCCGATTTCTTGATCCACACACAACTCATTGCCGTTATCATTACGATGCGGGGGGTGGTGGTGCCCACGAGGACGTTACGCATGCAACTCAACTTGAACGCTGCCAGGACCGCCTGGGGCCACGCACGGCGGTTGATCGTGTTCGTGATCGGTGGGACGGTCCTGCTGTTTGGGATCGCGTTACTCGTGCTTCCTGGACCGGCGTTCGTCGTGATCCCGATGGGGTTG
Source organism: Planctomycetota bacterium (assembly GCA_043743415.1). Lineage (GTDB taxonomy): Bacteria > Planctomycetota > Planctomycetia > Planctomycetales > Planctomycetaceae > TH-plancto1. Next base: position 3,446 of record JAYTWO010000001.1, on the reverse strand, counting down.
GGGATTCTGTCGCTGGAGTTCGTCTGGGCGCGTGTCTGGCTGCGGAAACTCCGCCGGTCGGCAGAAGCTGCAGCCCAGCGGGTCCGCCAAATGGGATCGACGACCCCGGGTACTTGAGTGTCGCCTTTCGCTCCGCGTAAGGACATTCTTTCGCGGAACGAAAGACGACACTCTGGCATGCCCACCCATCGCGTGAACCCTCATGACTAAATCGACCTGGCATCTCGGTGCGTACTTCTGGCGACCTCGCCCGACGCCCCGCATCATGGGGATCGTCAACGTCACCCCCGACAGCTTCTCCGATGGGGGAAAGTTTCTTGACCCGTCCGCGGCCATCGCACACGGGCTCCAACTGGTGGCCGATGGGGCGGACATCCTCGACATCGGCGGGGAATCGACGCGACCGGGAGCCGAGCCGGTGTCCGAACGCGAAGAGCTGCGGCGGGTGATCCCCGTCATTGAGGCACTCGCTGAACAGGTCTTCATTCCCCTGTCGATCGACACGATGAAGGCCCGCGTGGCCCGTGAAGCGCTACGAGCCGGAGCATCCGTGGTGAACGATGTCTCCGGCCTCCTCGCCGATCCCCAGATGGAGTCGGTCTGCGCGGCGACTGACTGTGGACTCATCGTCATGCACATGCAGGGTTCGCCGCAGACGATGCAGCTCACCCCCACCTACCTCGACGTGGTCGCCGAGGTCCGAGGCTTCTTCGAGGCACGAATGCGCGACCTGACCGCCGCCGGGATCGCTCCCGAACGAATCATGTTCGACCCGGGCATCGGCTTCGGCAAGACTGCTGAACACAACTTGGAGCTGCTGTCGCACCTCGCTCAGTTACGTGTCGGTGATCGCCCGCTGCTGGTGGGGCATTCGCGTAAGCGATTCCTCAAGCGGCTGCTCGGTCGCGAGGTCGATGAACGCTCCTCGGGGACTCTGGGAGTGGCCCTGGCTCTGGCAGCTCAGGGAATCGACCTGCTCCGCGTACACGATGTCGCACTCCTGCGAGACGCCCTCGTCGCCTGGCACGCGGTCATGAGCGGGGAGATTGCGTCCGGGGAATAGGCCGCGAGCAGACTCCCCCGCCGGACATTTGTCGCTGGACTGACCTGCCTGCGTGGAACACGCCGTGGGTGAGTGTCTCCACGAGTGTCTCTCGTTCCTAGCCGGGCGAACCATCGGAGGCCGAGTTTTCGTTGCACTCGGCACATTCGGGCGAGAGGGGTCCAGACTCCCCTGTGTCACCTTTGAATAGTGTCTGTGGTCGATCGACACCAACCTCGCTCCCGATTCTGTCGTAGGGTAACCGGTGGCTCTCTCGGATGGTGTTCTCCCGGCCTCGGGAGGGCCCTCCTCTCGCGATCACCCCGATGGTGGTTCCCCATGCTGGATTTCATCGACTCCCTTGACACCCTGCGCGACTCCTTCGTCAATCCGATGCCGGAGATTGTTCCGTCTTCGATGGGGTGCCGCACCATTCGGCAGACGGCTCTGCTGGCCCAGTGCGAGCAGTTGTGCGGGCTGTCGCTCTCGATAATTGACCCCTTCGAGGGGCATTTCATCAGCGGCATGGTGATGCTGCTGGCGGGTGATTTGGCTGCCATACTCCCGCAGTCCCTCCAGGCCAATCCGGTTCAGGTGCTGTACGACCGCACCCAGGAAGTCTGGCTGTACGGTCTTCGAGTGCCCGGAACCGATCTGCTGGCGGGGGGGGTGTTATTGCGTCGGGCGGAGCAGATCCCCGCATCGATCCAAGAGTCTGCCGAGATAGCAGGGATCCCAGCCATCTCGCTGCACACGTGGGCCGAGAAGCATTCGGGAATCCGTCCAGAATTGGCCCTGCGGCTGTTGCAGTCGGCACATGATTTGATGCGGCACGAGCAGGTCAGCTCCGAATCCCAGCAAGCGACCACTTCGATGGTTGGTCAACTGGGGCAGGTCTACGAAGAGGTGGTCCTCATCCAGGATCTGGCGCAGTACCTGCGTCCGGATGTCGATCCCCGGACCCTGGCCGAGGCCGTGCTGGACCGGGTGCGGCTGATCAGCGAGACGGAACTCTCCGCGATCCTGCGGCGGAATGGGTCGGAGGGCGACGACCAATTGAGCGGAGATTGGGGATTGAATGGGGCCGAAATTGAAGCACTGATTCAGGAAATTCTGGGAGATCGTGCCCCGCGAATCATCGTCCGCAACCACATCGACACCTCGCCGCTCGGACTGCGGTATCCGAGGCTGCGTTCACTGGCAGCCGTGCCCCTCTTCGTCGAGAATCAAACTCCGAGTTGGCTGGTTCTGGCGAATCCCCAGTTGGGGTGTGAACTCGGTACGGAGCAGGCCAATCTGCTGAAGTCGATCGGAGGGATCTTGTCGTCGCATACGCAAGTCGTCGAGCTGTTCCGCGATCACCAGGAGATGGTGCTGGCCTTCATTCGCTCGCTGGTTTCAACGCTGGATGCCAAGGACTCCTACACCCGTGGCCACAGCGAACGCGTGGCCCTGGTCGGTCAGCGGCTCGCCCGGGAGTTGAAGCTGCCGGACGCCGAGATTGAAGCGATCTACCAGTCGGGTTTGCTGCACGACATCGGCAAAATCGGAGTCGATGATGCCATCCTGCAGAAGCCCGAGGCCCTCAGCCAGCTCGAATTCCAAAAGTTGGCCACGCACCCGGAAGTGGGGTACGCAATCCTCAGCGAACTCCAGAACCTTTCGCATCTGCTCCCTGGCGTTCTGCATCATCACGAGCGGTATGATGGATACGGATACCCCGGTAAACTGGCGGGCATCGCCATCCCCCGAATGGCCAGAATTCTGGCGGTCGCCGATGCGTTCGACGCCATGAGCAGCGACCGCCCCTACCGCAAGGGGCGGCTCCGCGAAGAGGTCGAACTGACCCTGGCGAAAGGCGCTGGCACGCAGTGGGATCCCGAGGTCATCAACGCCTTCTTCAGTGCCCGCATAGACATCTATCGCGTCTGGGGCCGAGCGACTGAACGCCAGGAGCAGGAGGGGAAAGAGCCACTGACCACTCAAGCACTGAGTGGCTGCTCCGCTTCGCCCCCAGCCCTGCATTAGACAGGCTGCCACCGCTTCGCGGCTGGAGACCGGCCTCACGATCCGAGTCCAGTGGTGTGACCAGATTTCACCGACTTTTCGGATGCACATACTCGACCGGATGTTGTGGATCACAAAAGTAGGCAGCGGGCAGAAATTCACTACGGAGGCACGGAGTGGTCTTCGCCCACTCCGTGGTGAATTCGACGAGACTCGTGCCTAGTGGCATCGCTCTCCTTGTCCCGGAAGGGACACCCGAAAGTAGCCCACCGCTTCAGCGGTGGGAACGGCGTCGCCAGACGAATGGCAGTCCCGTCAGGGACGAAAGAGGTTCATTCGCCGACCTGCGACAGGCCACCCCCGCCGACCAACCGCCGAGCGGTCTTGCGTCCCTGCG